>CAZNWW010000123.1:7058-8809 GCA_964576155.1 uncultured Myxococcales bacterium
GCGGAGGTCCTCGGAGAGGATGGTCCGGACGAGCTCCTGGGATACGGGGACTGGTTGGTCTCCAAGCGCTACATGGGCCGCTGCGAGGTCCTCCTCCTTGAGGGCATACAGCGCCATGGGAAGCAGCTGGAGCTCCTGAGCCGCCTCGGCTTCCTCTATTTCGGGCAGGGGTACCTGGACCACGCGGAGCATTACGCCACTTGGCTCATTGCGCTCCATCCGGACGCGCTCCCGGGATACCTGATTCAAGCCCGGGTCTACGCCCGCAGGAACGAGCTGGACGGAAGCCTGCTGATGTACGAAGAGGCCGCTGCCCGCGTGGCGGACGACGAAGCACGGGTCCCGGTGGCCCTCGAGCTGATGCGGACATTGGTCCGCGCCCGACAGTGGGACCGCTTCGAGGCGGTGGCTTCGGAGACCCGCCTGGCCAGCCAGCCCCATAAGAGGTATCGGGCTGAGTACTATCGCATCATTGCGTGGAGGGAGGCCCTGCGGGGCAAGCCATATGAGGCGCTCGCTGCCCTGGAGAAGGCCGAGGAGGCCATGCCCCTGAGCCCCGGTATTGCGATGGAGAAGGGAGGGGTCTACATATCCCTCGGCGCCATGGACCGGGCTGCATCCGAGTATCGCAAGGCCCTCAAGGTCGATCCGAACCACGCCGGGGCCCGGGAGGCGTTACAGAAGCTGGAGTCTGCGTCCGGTTTCCGAACCCGTCACCGATAAGGGCATGGCTCTCAGGATTCCTTGCGTCGGACGAGCCGTGGCGGTCGCTGGTGAGCCGGGGAACATCCCGGTCTGCTCGCCGCACATAAAGTGCGACTCACATCCCAGGATCGCTTCGCTTGCCCCCCGAACTCACCATCGATTGCCACAGCCTCGCCCGACGCTGCGTCATCCTTCGACCCACGCCACGAGGCGAAACTTGACTCTGTGAAAATCTCGGGGTTTGCAGATGTCTAGTCGTCGAGCAGCGAGGTGAGGTCGTCGGTTTGCTGCTCGGCCAGCTCGTCGAGCAGGGCCTTCTCCATCATCGCCAATTTAATGCGCGTTTCTTCGTTCTCCTGGCCTCGGAACTGCAGGTGGTCACTTGCATCAAGGCCGAATCCGTACCGCATCCGGACGAGGATCTCCTCCTCCCGGTTCAGAACGTCATCACCCACCGCCGCGTGGATTTCCTCCCGCGTGAGGGTGCGGAGCTTTGTTTTGGCACGGTCCCTTCGTCGATCGTTCACTGGGGTCCTCCTTAACTCGTCAGACCATCGACCAACACTTCGAGATAATACGCCCGTTCCCGGGTCATGGCAAATTCCGGGTAGCGTTTCGGTCCAGGTCGAGCTTCTTCATGAGGTATTCGAGTGACTTGCGGTGGATCCCTCCCAGGCCCGCGGCGCGGGTGACGTTGCCCTCGGCCTGGTCCAGGAGATCCGCCCAGTACCGTCGCTCGAAGTCTCCGACGAGCCTGGCCTTGGCGTCCTTGAAGGGCATGACCTCCCCGTCCACGAGCCGCCAGAAGAGCCCGCCCTCTCCCGTGCTCCCTGTGGGAGACCCTTCAGGGCCGAACGCGTTCGGCCCTGAAGGGCCTCCCGCTGGTATGGTCTCCGGCCCGAAGAGGAGGGCGCGCTCCACCGCGTTCCTCAGCTCCCGAACGTTCCCGGGCCAGGGCTGCCGCTGCCACGCGTCCAAGGTCCTCGTCGGGATCCGCAGGCCCAGGTCCGACGCTCCGAGATCCTCCTCCAGGTCTTCCACCAGGA
>CAZNWW010000124.1:0-8809 GCA_964576155.1 uncultured Myxococcales bacterium
CATGTCAACCGAAAGCGCCGAGAGAGAGGGAACTTAATTACTGGGCGCTACAAGTATCTAGGCGGCGTCCCCCATGACCTGCCCGACGAAGGTCAGAGCTGCTTCAACTGGTGGACAAAGTCCAGCTCCCAGGTCAAGCGCAGCATCTTCATGGACGATTGGGTCTACTCCGTAGCCGCGGACGAAATCCACCTCGCCCCAATCGCCTCACTCGGCATGTCCGGCCCCGTCATCGTGCTCGACTAGCTTGTGTGGATCGAGTTTTGGTACACGACGCGGATCTGAACCGATCCGACATGTCAGCCCCGCGATCGAATCTTGACCGAGTCCCGGGCCGGGGTGAAGCAGGTTCGCGCCGGATAGTAACCCGTCGGCACGGAAATGCCCGGATAAACGATCGAGCCCGGCCCGAGCAGGGAACCGGGCGAGGTCACCGAGTTACATCCCAGCTCACATTTGTCGCCGATAATCGCGCCCAGCTTTCGGCGGCCCGTTTCGAACCGCTCCTTGCCGTGCCTGATCCTGACCGAGCCCGGAATCATCTTCAAGTTGGCCAGCTTGGTGCCGGCACCCAGATTCACCTCGTGACCGAGGATGCTGTCGCCGATGTAGGCGAAATGGCCCGCCTTCGCTCCATCCAGCAGGATCGATCCTTTCATCTCCGTCGAATGGCCGACCACACAGCCGTCTCCGACCAGGCAGTCGCCTCGCATGTAGGCCGACTGGCGGACTTCGGTGTTCTGTCCGATGACCGTCGGTCCCTTGATCAGCGCCCCCGGCTCGACCACCGTCCCTTCCCCGATTATCACCCGATCATCGAACAGGTAGGCCCCGGGCAGGATGATCGTCGCCCCCTCGAGCACCTCTCCCCCCCGCTGAGCCAGAACCCGACCCTTGGGTCCCGTTGCCGAAACCGTCAGGTCATCCCACAGCTCGCCTCGCCAGATCACGATCGGTCTCTCGACAGGTCCCGAGATTCCCTTGAGGGGCCACGGCCTGACGAAGCAGTCCGCCAGATGGTCTTTGAGTTTGTCGAGGGCCGTCCAGACAGGTTCTGTTTCCGAAAACAGCTCTTTGAATGCCTGTTCCAAGTCGAAAAAGTCAGTCGACTCAAACATGGGTTGCTCCTTCAATCCTGCTTCTCCGTGATGGATTACATTCGGACAGGTTAAACACGCCAGCCGAAGTTCGCAAGGTGATAGGACGAACCGCTTGAATGGCACTCAGAAAGATCACGGAGGTTATGTCGTAAATCCTGTAGAATCATCCAAAGCGGAGGCGAGCCGGTGAACTCGAGAAGCTTGATCTACTGGACGGTTGTTATGTTGCTCTGGGCCTGCGGCGGCGGCGACGGAGGCGGCGGCTCAGCTGCCGACGTCATCGAGGTCGGGGTGCAAGAGGTCGTGGACCGCGGAGAGGTCCCGGCCGCGGACACCCCGGCGGCGCCTGAGGTGAGTGGCCTCTGCGGCAACGGCGAGGCCTGCCCGGGCGAGATACCATACTGCGACAGCGCCAGCGGGACCTGTGTGCAATGCCGGAAAGACGAGCATTGCGGCGGGGACAAGCCCTTCTGTCACCCGGCGCAGCTCGCGTGTGTGCAATGCGTGATGCCGGATCACTGCCCCGATGACCCGAACTGCCTCGACGGAGAGTGCACCGAGATGGCCTGTTGGCCCGGCACAAGCTGGTGCGTGGGGAGCTACGTGCACACCTGCTCTCCGGATGGGATGGATCCGGACGGGGACCTGCAGTACTGCGAAGAGCAGGTCTGCCACCAGGGGAACTGCCTGGAGTGCATCCCAGGGCAGGTCCAATGCAAGGGAGCCTACGTGGTGGACTGCGATGAGGCGGGCGCTTCCTACCAGGTACAGGACGACTGCGGAGACCTGCAGTGCATCGGCGGACAATGCTGGTTCTGCTACCCGGGCGATCGGCGATGCGAGGGCTCGGTGGCCCAGATGTGCGACGCGACCGGAGAGGCCTGGAGCGCTGTCGAGGACTGCGGCGCAGCAGGGATGGTCTGCACCGCGGGGAAATGCCTCAGCCCCTGCTCATCTGACCTGAAGCTGAACACCAACGCAGGCTGCGATTTCTACGCGGTGGATCTCCACAACGCGGTGGCCGCCGATCCTCAGGGGGGGGCGCCTCTGGACGCGCACAACGCCCAGTTCGCGATCATCGTCTCCAACACCTCGGAGACCCAGGTGGCCCAGGTCACGATCACACGACCGGACGGCCTGAACGAGGCAGCGCAGCTGCCGCCCCTGAGCCTGCACAAGTTCCTGCTGCCCTCCACCTGGGGGATCGACGGGACACAGCAGGCGCCCAAGGCCTTCCGGATCTCGTCCAGCCAGCCGGTCACGGTCTACCAGTTCAATCCCCTGTCCAACGTCGGCGTCTTCTCCAACGACGCCTCGGTCCTCCTGCCGGGGCCCAACCTGGGACAGGAGTACTTCGTGGCCTCCTGGCAGCGCACGGGCCAATACAAGTCGAACTTCGTCCTGGTGGGCGTTCGGGAGGATCCAGTCGTAGCTACGGTCACGGTAGCTGCGCGCACGGCCGCCGGCCCGGGCCTGCCCGGCCTGGAGCCCGGGGAGAGCTGGAACGTCCAGGTGGCCCGTGGCGATGTCGTCGCCTTCGAGGCCGCGGACAACTGGGGGGACGGGGATCTGACCGGCTCACATATCCTGGCCGACGGACCGGTGGCGGTGTTCGGCGCGCACACCGCCGCGGCCACAGGAGATCGTTGCTGCGCCGACCACCTGGAGCAGCAGCTCCTCCCCGTATCCCGCTGGGGGACCCGCTATTTATTGACCCGGTCCTGGTTCCGGTGGATGGAGCACGACCATGTCCGAGTCATTGCGGCGCGGGACGACACGCAGGTGGTGTTGACCCCTCCCATCGCTGACATCCCTACCCTTCAGGCAGGTCAGCACCACACCTTCTCGTTGACCTCAGACGTCGAGATCGTGACGGCGGATCCCGATAAGCCTGTTCAGGTGGTCCAGTACCTGGCCTCCAGCCACGAAGTGCTGGGACCGGCCTATACGGGGTATGGGGACGAAGACGCCTGTGTCGCTGCTGGGGACTGCCCGCCCCAGTACACCTGCATGGCCAACCCGGACCACCCCTCGGTCAGTCCGTCCCACTTCTGCGTCCCTCCAGCCTGCTGGGACGAATTCGGCTGTCCCCCGGGCCATATCTGCGAACCCGTGGACTTCGGCGGGGTCTGCGCGCCCATCGGGGACCCGGCGATGATTCTTTCCGTCCCTGAGGCGCAGTTCGTCGACTCCTACATCTTCCTGACGCCGGACGCCTACGAGAAGGACTACCTGAACGTCATAGCGCCCTCGGACACGGGCTTCGTCGAGTTGGATGGCGCACCCCTGGATATGGGGACCTTCCAGGGCATCGGCGTGAGCGACTTCGGGGTCTACCGCACCGAGCTCTTCGACGGAATCCACCGGATCCGCTCGGACCGCCCCATCGGTATCATGGTGTACGGCTACGACGACGACGTCTCCTACGGCTATCCCGGTGGCACCGGAATGAGCAACTTCGCCGATGTGGACGGACAGTAGCTCGGCCTCTACGAGGAGGTGAGGATCCTGGGTTGGTTGGCAAGAGCCGTGGGGAAAACTGAGTTCGCCAGGCGGGCCATAGCGGAGGACGCCGACCTGGAGATCTTCCAGGGTCGCCCGTCGCCCCGGCTCGTCCTCGGGCTCGGCCTCTTCATTTTGAACTTCCTCCTGGGTTGGCCTGTGGTGGCCGCCCTGGGGATCGCAGCGCTCTGGACAGACAGCCCCCTCCTCGTACTCCTCGGCGGGCCCGCCGCCTATGCGTTCTCCTGGCTCCTCCTGGGGCTGGCCGCCTTCCTCGTCGGTCCCGACAGCGTCCGCTACCTACACGCCATCCTGCGCTGGGCCGTGCGCCGCTGGGTGGAACGTTCGGGGAGCGTCAGGAGCCGTCCGCGGGGTCCTTGATCCGAGAGACGTAGACCATGGGTGTGACGGTCTTTTCAAAGTTGCCGGCGAAGTCCTCGACCTGGAGGGCGCCGGACTCGATGGACTCCCGGACTTTGTCGCGATTCGGGGTACCGACGAGGTCCAGCTTGGAGGAGAGGAGGGGGGCGACCTCACCGAGGTGCTTCCGGACCTTCTTCGGGTCCACCATGAGGATGTCTCGGTAGCGTTCGCCCAGTCGGGATGCCAGGAGATCCTCGTCGTAAATGATCTCCACCTTTTCCCTGCGGCTGACCTTGAAGCCCTGTTCGTCGACCCGGGTCCGGAACCGCTCGAGCCCCTGAGTCGCCATGACCCGGTAGAGCTGCTCCCGGAGCCCCACTTTCTCTTGTCGCAGCCGCTCCTCGAGATCGAGGACCTCCGCGTAGCGGGTCAGCATCGCGCCCATCTCCTCGGGGATCTCTGTCCCGTCCAGCTCCTGCATCACTTTCTCCTCCGTGTGGCGGTGCTCGTCGATACTCAACCAAGCATACGTCGCCTGGAGCACCGAACAACCGATATCCGTCGAGAAACACCAGTCGAGTAGAGAGGTGGAGTGACAGGGCGGCCCGTGCTGGTGATAATCTTCAGAGCGAGGAGGCGATGTAGTGATGATCTCCAGGCTCAAGATCCTGTCTTCCCTCCTGTCCCTGTCGGCGGCCATGGCCTGCCTGGGGACGGGGCCGACCTCCGCCCTGGCCAACGGGAACTACTCCCACGTCTGGGTGGCCACCGACACGCTCCAGTACGTCGAGGAGGGTGACCTCCGGGATATGATTTCCCGGGACGACCTGCGGCAGATGCTCCGGAACGGGGCCATGTACCCCGACGGGGGCTACGCCATCGGCGACGGGTACGGGGAGATCAGCCACTGGGAGCCCTTCCACCTCACCTACCTGGATTGGATCCGCACGAACTTCGAACCTCCGTGGTCCGACGAGGCGGCCCGACACATCGCGTTCCTCATGGGCATGGCCACCCACGGCATGTCCGACCAGCTCTACGATTCGATGTACCTCACCCGCCACTCCCACTACGACGAGAATGGCTCGGAGGCCTACGCCCTCGGCGGCGTCGACGGGGCCACGGATTCCTGCTTCGCCGGGACCCAGGGGCCTATGATGCTGCCAGAGCCCTGGGTCCCCGCGGAGGTCCTGGCGCCCCTCTATGACGTCCTCCAGGGACACCAGGTCGACGCGGCGACCATCGAGAACGGGCACAACCTCGTGCGAGCTGCGATCATGGTGGCCAACGACGCAGCAGAGCACCCCGACGTCATCGACGACCTGTTGGCTCTCTACCCCTGGGCCTGCAGCCACCAGGACGACCCGACCACACCGGGCAGCCCGCGGACCCACGGCCCGGCGGTGGCCCGGTACTGGCAGGTCCTCTGGGATCGCCTCCACGGGCACGAAAACTTCGACCATCCCCCGCTGGATATCTTCACCACCGGCATGACGTCATACGCGGTGCCCGAGGACGCCGGGACGCCGGACTCCTGGGTCTCCTTTGCCATGCCCCGAGGCCTCGATCCCGGGACCGTGACCGCCGGGACCGTCTCCGTCACCAGGGGCGACGGCCTGGAGCATCCAGTGAACCTGCACGTGTACTATGGGTTCAACTCCCATCTGGTAAACATCAAGCCACAGGAGGACTGGATGCCGGAGACGGATTACCTGGTTCATGTCTCGCCGCCCCTGGCCAGTTGGGATGGCGTACCCCTCGCTGCGCCGTTCAGCTTCGGGTTCTCCACGGTGGCAGCACCCGCCGTCGCCGACCCGGCCGGAGCGGACGTCGGCGGCGACGTCGGAGAGGAGGTCGTCGAGGAGAATATCGAGGAGATCGGGGACGCAGAACCGGTCGATGAAGGGCCCCGGAGCGGTACGGGCACATGCTCCCGTGGGCCCGGCACCTCACCGGGCGCTGCGGCCCCCCTGACGCCCCTGCTCCTCCTGGGATTCGCGATGCACCTCTTCCGTTCCCGGCCGAGCGGCCGGCGAGGTCCCATGGTGGTCGGTGCGATCCTGGTCACATTATTGGCGGCCGTCGGATGCTCAGGCGGTGGCTCGGACAGCGCGGGCGACCCCGCAGACGGTTCCACTGCGGACATCTCCGTGGAGACCGTCGAGGACGACTCCGGCCCCGTCCCTGTGGACTGGGACGCGGTCTTCCGGCACACCGACTGGGAGGACGACGACAAGCGCCGGGTGGTCCTGCTCCACACCAACGACCTCCACTCCCACCAGAACGGCACCGGCCCCCTGACGGATTTTTCGCCGACGGTCCCCGGAAACGACGCGACAGTGGGCGGCTTCGCGCGCCTGGCCACCCTCGTGGAACGAGAGCGGCGGGACCTGCGCCCTGGCGCTTTCCTCCTGCCGGTGGACGCAGGTGACTTCAGCTGCGGCTCCGCGTTCGCCACGCTCTCACGGACCCACGGGGCCGAGCTCGGCCTCCTGGACGCGATGGGTTTCATGGGGACGACCCTGGGCAACCACGAGCTGGACTGGGGCCCCGAGGGCACCGCGGCGGTCATCGAGAGCGGCCTCGTCGAGGCGGAGAACATCTCAGTCCTCGCGTCAAACCTGGAGTTCGCTGCGGACAACCCGGCGGACAACGCCATGGAGACCCTCCTTGGAGATCTCATCCTCCGTCACCGGGTCGTCGAGGCCGGGAACGGCCTCCGGATCGGGCTCTTCGACCTGCTGGGTGAAGGCGCCTATCTCCTCGCACCCCATGCAGAGCCCATGACCATTCGCGACCCTGTAGAGACCGCCGCGGAGATGGTCGAACTCCTGCGAGATGGCGAGGGCGTGGATCTGGTGGTCTGCCTCTCCCACGGTGGGGTCACCGAGGGGGACAAGGTCGGCGAGGACGAAGAGATCGCAGCCGCGGTGGACGGCATCGACGTGATCGTGAGCGGGCATACTCACACCCTCCTCGACGCACCCGTCGTCGTAAACGGCACGGTCATCGTGCAAGCGGGGAGTTACGGGAGACACCTCGGGAGACTGGTCCTGGTCGAGGGAGACGGCGGCTTCGACGTGGAGTCGTGGACAGCCATCCCCGTGGACGACGCGGTGCCGGGCCTGCCCGAGCACGTCCAGCGGATCGCGGCCATGGAGGTGGCGCTTGACGAGTCCATCTTCGCGACCCAGCCGTCGGACTACCGGGATGCCATCGCGGTCACCGACTTCGACCTCATGCCCCTGGAGTACGCAGAGTCCAATCTGGCCGACCTGATCACGGACGCGGTCCGCTGGACCACCGCGTCCTACGACCCCGAGGGCTCCATCGACGTGGCCTTCGAGGCCAACGGCGTGATCCGCGAGGGGATCCACGCCGGGGAGAGCGGTCGGATCCTCCTCGGGGACGCCTTCCGGGTCCTGCCCCTGGGCATCGGCCCCGATCAGGCGCTGGGCTACCCGATGCTGAGCTTCTGGCTCACGGGGAACGAGCTCCGCCTCGCAATGGAGGTCACCGTGGGGGTCGCTCCCCTCCTCGCCAACTCGTTCTTCGTCCAGGTCTCCGGGCTCCGCATCGAGTACGACCCGGACGGGGGGTTCTTCGACAAGGTCACCGCGGTCTACCTCGGGGACGCGGTCGACGGGTATGATGAGACACCCCTCGACACGTCGCCGGACAATACGACACTCTACCATGTGGCCGCTAACCTCTACCTGGGCGAAATGTTGGGCGTCCTCAAGGAGTTCACAGGCGGCGCGCTCGCCATCGAGCTGAAGGACGCAGAGGGAACCCCCTACCCCGCCCCGGTAGATGCGCTCCTCGACACGAACCCCGATCTGCCGGGGGCTCAGGAGCTGAAGCTCTGGCAGACTCTCCCGGAGTACCTGTCCTCTTTCCCCGTGGACCCGGACTCCGGCCTCCCCCGGATCCCCGAGCGCTACCGCCACCCCCAGGATCGACTCCACGCAACGAAATAGCCTGGCGACGGGCCGAGCTGACGTTTGAGAGGGAACGCGGCCGCGGGTCGTGGTATCCTCCACCACCTCGGGCTGAAGGGGAGCTGAGATGACGAACGAGTTACGAGTCGCCGGGGACGTGGACTCCTGGTGTACGAAATGCCGGATGTGGTTGGCCCACACCATCGTCGCGATGGTGGGCGGGGTTCCGAAGCGAGTTCTATGCAACACCTGCCACGGTGAGCACATGTACCGCCCCAATCCCCCGGGAGAGAGCACCAAGGCAAAGAAGAGCGGCGTCCGCAAGGGCCGGGCCGCGGCCAAACCCAAGGCCCGCAAGGTCTCCGAGTGGGAGACCCGCGTCGGGGGCCGGGACCGCCGGGAGGCCATCCCCTACAAGCCCCAGGAGACCTTCGAGGCCGACCAGCTCATGGATCACCCCAAATTTGGCATGGGACTCATCCTCGCGCCCCTCGCCGGCGACAAGGTCAAGGTGCTCTTCGAGTCAGGCGAGAAGATCCTCATCCAAAACAGGTGAGGGCCCCACCTCAACGCTGGTTTGGCAAGAGACCACGCCGCTCTAGGAGCGGGGTGATCTCCGGATCCCGTCCGCGGAAGCTGCGATACATCTCCATCGCGTCCTCGGCGCCGCCCCGGGAGAGGATGTGATCCCTGAACGCCTTGGCCGTGGCCCTGTCGTACAGGCCCTTCTCCTTGAAGGCCTCGAACGCGTCCGCGTCCAGCACCGCGGCCCAGATGTAGCTGTAGTATCCGGCCGCGTAGTAGCCGCCGCTGAAGATGTGGCGGAAGTAGGGGCTCTTGTACCGGGTCACGATCTCGGGGATCAGGCCGATCTTGTCCATGGCCGCTGTCTCGAAGGCGTCC
>CAZNWW010000125.1:0-648 GCA_964576155.1 uncultured Myxococcales bacterium
ATCGAGTCCGAAGGCGTCGCCTGGCAGACCTTCGTGTTCGACGAAATCGTGCAACCGAGTCTCGTCGGACCGGACGGACAATGGAAAGAGCTGGTGCTCGGGCTCCTGGACACGGGAGAGGTGCTGATCGATGACCTGAGCCTTATCCAGGATCCCGAGGGAGCAGCCATTGAGATGCTGCAGAATGGGACCTTCGAAGATTCGGGAGCTGCCAGCTGGCGCCTCCTGGGCAACCACCGGGCCAGTGAGGTGATTGAGGATCCCACCGAGCCGGGAAACCACGTCCTGCGGCTCAGGGCGAGTGGCCCCACCGAACACATGCACAACCACGCGGAGACCACCCTGGCGAACGGGGCTTCCATCCCAAACGGAGTCCTTTGCAGCCTCACCTTCCGCGCCAGATGGGTCGCCGGCTCCAACCAGTTGAACAGCCGCCTGTATTTCAACCGACTAGCGCACACCCCGTTGCTGGATCGACCCGCCCTGAATGGGACCCCCGGCGCCCAGAACTCGCAGTGGGTCGACAACCTTGGTCCCACCTATTCCGCGTTCTCGCATTATCCGACGGTGCCCCTGGCCTTGGAACCCGTGGACGTCAGGATCCAGGCTTCGGATCCAGACGGCGTGCAGGAGCTCACGCTCTGGTAC
>CAZNWW010000125.1:658-6089 GCA_964576155.1 uncultured Myxococcales bacterium
GGGGGACCGAACAGAGCCTGTCCATGATCCCGGATGGGCAGCAGTTCGTGGCGCAAATCCCGGGGGCGACCGCCGGGACCATCACGCAGTTCTGGGTGGAGGGAACCGACCAGGCCGGGTCCTCCAGCAACTTCCCTGAGGACGGTGCGGCGTCGCGCGCATTGTTCAAGGTGGTCGACGGGGCGGACTCCCTGCTCGCCATGCATACCCTCCGGATCATCCTGACCCCGGACGATGACGCCTGGATCTTCGATCCCCAGAACCTCATGAGCAACGACCGGGTTCCTTCGACGGTCATCTGGGACGAGGAGGAGGTGTTCTACGACGTTGGAGTGCGATTGAAGGGCAGCGAACGTGGACGCCCGAAGACGAATCGGGTCGGCTTCTCGATCCATTTCCACCCTGACCACCTCTTCCGCGGCGTCTACAAGAGTGTCATGGTGGATCGTTCCGAGGGCGTGAATTTCGGCCAGCGGGAGATGCTGGTCAATCTGATGATGGCTCGTGCTGGTTCGGTATCCACCGAGTACAATGACCTGATCCACGTGTACGCTACACGCGCTGAACACTCGGGCTCGGGCGAGCTCCAACTTGCCCGGTTCGGGGATCAACTGCTGTCGTTCCAGTTCCAGGAAGGGGAGGACGGTTCGCTGTACGAGTATGAACTGATCTACTACCCGACCACGACCACCGACGGGTCACCCGAGAGCCCTAAAAAGCCGGCACCCGACCTCGTCGTGGGGACCCCGATCACGAGCCTCGGGGACGACAAAGAGGCCTGGCGCTTTGTCTACATCCTCAAGAACAACCGCTGGGAAGACGATTTCTCGAACCTCATGGCCTTCGCCACGGCGTTTGGTGGATCAGGGGTCGGGTTCGCGGCCCAGATGGCTGCCTACATGGATGTAGACCAGTGGCTGCGCGCCTTCGCTTTTTCCATCCTGGCCGACCCCGTGGACAACTTCGGCACCGGAGCGGGGCACAACGCGCAATTCTACGTGCGTCCATCTGACGGGCGAGTGCTGTACTTCCCGCATGACCTTGATTTCTACGGATCGGCGCCCCAGAACGCGGTCGCCTCGAGCCAGAACCTGCAGAAGCTGATTGCCTCACCGATCTACGCAAGAGTGTTTTATGGCCATCTGTATGACATTATTCAAACCACATACAACGGTGACTACATGGCACATTGGTGCCAGCAACTCGGCGGCTTGCTGCCAGCCCAGAATTTCGCCGGGCACCTCCAATTCATCGTGACTCGTGCTGCCTGGGTTCTCAGCGGTGCACCCAATTCAGTGCTCCAGGCCATTCCGGAGGTCTCCTTCGAGATCACGACAAACGGCGGCGCGGACTTTGTCTCCGAGGGAGCACAGGTCTCTCTCTCAGGCCAGGGATGGGTCGACGTTCGCTCCATATGGCGCTCGGAAGCCATGGTGGGCCTGCCGGTCTCCTGGACCGACGGAACCCATTGGACAACCACCATCAACGTGGCGTGTGGACCCAATCTCATCGAATTGGAGGCCCGAAACCACCAGGGCTCCGTGGTCGGAACAGATGGTGTTATAATTACCCGCGGGGGGGTAGGCTGCCCCTGACCCAGCGGTTTTTCGGGCCGAAAAGGACAGAGACAATGATCTCGTCGATTCATCGAATGACTTCTGCAATCACCCTGGTGTCATTGGCATCGTTGGTTGCCTGTGGAAGCAATACAACCTCGATCATGGTGATCCTCGATGAGGACGCGACTTGGGATTCCGTGGACCTCGAAGACCTCGCAACCATGGATTTGACGGCAGACACGGGCGACGACGCCGAACCGGTGACGGACCTGGACACCGCGATCGAGGTCGAAATCGGGGACCTCACCGACATCGCCGACCTCACCGACATCGCCGACCTCACCGACACCCTGCCCGATGAGGAAACCTGGTCCGATGCGGACAGCCAAGCGGATGAGGAAACGAGTACAGACTTGGAGGCCGAGGCCGACTGGGAAGATACCTCCGATACGGAAGACATCCCAATCATCGAGCCCGAGATCCCGCCCGCCCCGGTGCGAGTCCTGGCGTGGCTTGGTGGCGGCGTTCAGATTGTTCTCGAGCTTCCTCCCGAGAGCGGAGGCCCGGACGAGTGGCCGGACGTCTGGTTGGACTCCCTGGTCGACAACCCTGTCGATGCCGTTGTGGCCAGTGCGAACTTGACCACGGGATTGACCGCGATTCTGGTGGTGCCGTCGGACGATGAGCTGGAGCACTCCCTGCGACTGGCGCTGGCCGAGGCGGTGCTGGATGAACTCCCGGAGGGCGAACAGGTTGCGGTGCTGGTGGCCCGCGACACACCGGAACTGCTGGCCGAGCTTTCCTCGAACCGCTTGCACGCGCACGCGCAGTTGGCGTTCCTGCTGCCCGAGCCAGGGTGGGCCGCGGCCCCGGTGATCACCGAACTGAGGTTGATGATGGCGGATCTCGAGAGCAGATTCACCACCCAGGGTCGGTCCGTGATCGTGATTGGCGATACCGTCCAGGAGACACCGCCGCACATGAAGCGACCCGTGCAGACGCTGTCGCTGGCCGACATCGCAGACCCGGTGGCCGACGCCGAAGCCCTCGTCACCGAACTCCTCAGCCGACGCGCGGCTATCATCCGCGTGGGCGCGTGTACCGAATTCGTCGAGGACCAGCCTTTCGACCTTCACTGGGGAGACACAGTGGTCTCGTTGGAGGCGCCGGAGCCCATGGAGCACATGGCTGCGGAGGTCTGTGATCCCGTAGACGCAGCCCAGGATGACTACCCGTACCCGACGGAAATCCAACTGACCTTCACTCCCGCCGAGCTCCTGGTCTTCAACCAGTACTATGCGCAGAAGAGCAAAGCAGATTTCACCACGTCCGTGACCCTGGGGGTCGGCCTTCCCATGACCGCTATTGCGCATTTCCACGGCCAGGGCACGATGAACTGCGTTCGCAAGAGCATCACGGTGGAGCTCGATGGCCCACGTCGTCGGCTCATGCCCGAGCTCGCCTCCGACCGGTTCATCTTGATCTCCATGTGCCAGGACACGCGCTACTTCGGTCAGGTGTTCGGCAACCACCTGCTGGCCGGGTTGGGGCTGTTCCAATCCCGCTTCAGGCATGTGAGGCTTCGAATCGACGGTGTGAACAAGGGAGTCTACATGCTGGTCCACCAGGCCGAACGCGCCTTCCGTGACAGGAGCCTGGCGGTGGTCAATATCATGCGACGCCTCTATGACATCGACGGCATGCTCGCAGACGTCAAGTATCTCAGCAACCCCGCGTTGTTTGAAGAGGCGTTGGCCTACTTCGAAGCCATCGGCGAGTTGGGAATCAACGGACCTGTTGAGACCTTGGAGGCCGATCTGGACGAACGGCTGGAGCTTGACGGCTACATGCGGTACCTGGGCGCCCAGAGCCTGCTGAAGAACGGTGACTTCATCGACGAGTCGTTCTTCGCATCCAGCATGGAGGATGGCGTCGAACGCTACCGGGTCATGGGATGGGACACCGACGACCTCCTCTCCAACTGTCACTACAGCGGCAACAAAGCCATCGATGACTCGTGCGGCGTGACCTACTGTACCGAGGGCAAGGTCGACTACGCGCTGCTGCGCTCCCCTGCGGTGTACGAGCGCTACCTGGGCGCGCTCGCGTTCGTCATGGCAGCGCTCACGCCAGAGCTCTTGCAGTGGACCATGGATGAAGTCCAGGTGGACCTGTTCGCGCTGCTCTCCGACGATGAAACCGCGGCCGCTTGTACGGAGATGGTCGCCCAGAATCCGCTGGCAGCCACCGCGGCTGGCGCTCAGGCGGACATCTCGATCCATATGGACAGCTTCCTGGAACAGATCGAAGTTCGTCGCCAGGCCTTGGCCGATGCCCTGGCCGTCTGTCCAGCGATAATGCCTTAGGGCATCCAGGGAGCGATGACCGGATACCCGAGCCATCCGATGGGCTCACCGTTCGGGCCGGCGGTCAACGCTGGTGACCCCTCGGCCAGGCTGTAATCACAGATGTCAGGGTTCGCGAAGAGCGGGTCGGCGGACAGGTTTCCGTCGCCGCAGGAGAGGTCAGCAGGGTTTCCGACGAGGGTGTAGTCGATCTCTCCGCTGCACGTCCAGATGCTGGACGGCCAGATGATGCTCGACTGCACCACCTGGGGATTGTCGATGGGGGACGGCACGGCGATGGTGCTGTCGAAGACCTGGCCGGTGCCCCGGAGCCCCGTCACCGCGTTGAACATCAGGACGTTGTTGTACATCCCCAGGCCCCCGGTCATGCTGTTGGCCTTGTCCTTACAATCGTGGATCACCGTGTCCTCGATCAGGAAGGTCGAGTGGGAGTGATCGATACAGTCATCTCCCACGGACGCAATGATACAGCGGCGGATGGTCTGGTCGGAGTTGAGGCCGTCGATGTGAAGACCGTCGCCGTCATAGCGGAGGGGGGTCGACGGGCCCCAACCGATCCCGGTCCAGAACGAGTCCTCGAGCAACATCGTGTGACCGCTGGCGAGGAACTCCCCGCCGATGCCGGTCCTGGAGACCAGCGTCCGTCGGATGACGTAGTTCCCGGTCCCCGGGGTCATGAACATCATGCCCGTGCTGTCGACGAACACGCAGTCTTCGAAGACCACGTTGGTGGTGGCGCGCAGGCTCCAGATCGGGGGCCGGGGATGACTGATAATGTCCCCATTGCCTGCTCCCGTCAGCATCACCCATTTGATCACCGAGCTGTCGCTCCCCCAGAAGTTGAAGCCTCGCCAGGCGTGGACGTTGGAGAGGGAGCCCGAGACGGTGTGGATCATGGCCTGCGCGCCCATCTCGGAGAAGAAGGCGATGGGGTTGCCGAGGGTCCCCACCGCCTCCATGTTGCCATACACATTGATCAGCGTCCCGTTCTCCAGCGAGCCGAGGGTGTCCACCATGATCAAGGTGCCCGGCAGGATGGTCAGGGTGCTGCCTGCGGGGACTGCGGTGTGGTGCTCGGAGATCCGGATGTTCTCGTCGGGACCCCAGACCAGGTCCTCACCCGTGAGGGTCGCGGGCATGACATTCCAGACGGGGTCGTCCAGGACCTCGACGTCCTTTACCGCGGTCAGCCCGTTCACCATCACCGTGACCTGGTAGGCCCCCGCAGGGACTGCGGCGCCGTCGTCCAACGTGAACGAAATACTGCCGACGCCGTGGTAGAAACGGATCGAATCCTCCGGCGCCTGAACATGGTCATCGAAGAACGTGACCGTGAGCGGAATATCCTCTCCGTCGCTCAGACGGGTCATGGTCACGGTGCCGAAGTTATCGAAACACCCGCTGAGGTCGATCTGTCCCTCGTCGATCAGGATCTCGGCCCGGAGGGTCAGGGGCTTGTCATTGACCATCCGCACGGCCTCGTCGAGCAAACTCTCGCCCACCGCG
>CAZNWW010000125.1:6099-8776 GCA_964576155.1 uncultured Myxococcales bacterium
ATCCGCTTGGGAACCGTCAGGCGAGGATTCTGGAGCACACAGCCGGTGCCGCCGGCTTCGATCGCCAGGCCGTCGCCCTCGTATCCGTCCTGGCATGAGCAGGTGTAGCTGCCGACGGTGTTGGTACAGATGCCGGGGGCTTCGACGCAGTCGTCGATCCCCAGCGCGCATTCGTCGACGTCCACGCACCCGCTCCCGCCCAGGGTGCCGTCTCCCTCGTATCCCGGCTGGCAACTGCACGTGTAGCCGCCGCTCACGTTGGTGCAGATGCCGGGCGCTTCCATGCAGTCGTCCGTGCCCTCGGCGCACTCATCGATATCCACGCAGCCGGTGCCTCCGATGATGCCGTCGCCCAGGTACCCCGCCGCACACCCGCAGGTGTAGGCGCCCACGGTGTTCTCGCAGGTCCCCGCAGGAGCGTCCACACAATCATTGGCGCCGGTCTGACATTCGTCGATGTCCGTGCAGCCGGTGCCGCTCAACGTTCCATCGCCCTCGTACCCCGGGTTGCAGATGCAGAGGAAACCGCCAGAGGTGTTTTCACAGGAGCTCAGCGCATAATCGCAATCCGCAGTCCCCAGCTCGCATTCGTCGATGTCCGTGCAGCCCGTGCCCCCGACGACGCCGTCGCCCTCGTACCCCGCGGCGCATTCGCAGGTGTAGGCGCCGACGGTGTTGACGCAGATGCCCGCTGGAGCATCGACACAGCCATCGGTGCCGTCCTCGCATTCGTCGACATCGGCGCAACCGGTCCCGTCGTTGGTGCCGTCCCCCTGATAACCGGTCAGACAGTCACACTCGTATCCCCCCGGAATGTTGTTGCAGATGGCCAACTCGGCCATGCAGTCGCTCGTCCCGAGGGCGCACTCGTCAAGGTCGGTGCAGCCGGTTCCGTCCTGACTTCCGTCACCTTCGTACCCATCCTCGCATGCACAGGTGTAGCCACCGTCCGTGTTCACGCAGATGCCGGTATCCTCCACACAATCGTCCGACTCGAGCTCACATTCATCGATGTCCGTGCAGCCCGTACCCTCGGCGGTTCCATCGCCCTCGTATCCGTCGTCACAGCCGCAGGTGAAGCCGCCCTCCGTGTTCGTGCAGAACCCGTGAGCTTCGACGCAATCGTCGGTCTCTTCGCTGCACTCATCGATGTCCGTGCAGCCCGTGCCGTCGGTGGTGCCGTCGCCCTCGTACCCGTCTTCACAACCACAGGTGAAGCCGTCCTCGGTGTTGGTGCATTGCCCCGGCGCGTCGAGGCAGTCGTCCAGGCCTTCCTCGCACTCGTCGATATCGATGTTGATGGCGGTGCAACCAGTGCCCGCCTGCAAACCGTCCCCTTCGAAGCCCTCAGGACAGATACACGGGTTGGCCATTTCCGGATCGCAGACCGCAAAGGGGCTGCAAACCAGGCAGACATCAGGATCCACGACCACGATCCCCGCCGCGGGGTCGCCGCCGCACCCCGCGGCCAGCGAAAAGAGCACTGCAAGCAGTGGGCCCCCCACTGTCGTCCGAAAACGGCTGCCAAGTCGGTCGAAATCGCAGGCTATCCATAACATGAGGCCCCCCTCTATCGCTTCCAGTGCTCGGACTACTGTAAAAAAATCGCTCCACCTAATGTTAACGACGTCCGAATCGAAACATTATAGAGGTTACAGTTCACGGCAACAGCCAGTCGGGCAGAGCCTGCTCCAACTCCATGCGTCGTTGGTCAATGAACTCCTGGGTCTCGGTCACGGCGATCCCCACCTCTTCCATGGTATAGGGCATGCGAGGATCCGCGGCGATCCAGGGCGCCAGGCCCTCCGACAAGAGCTGCGCCGTCGAGCTCAGATCCAGGGAGTCAAGAACCTCAATGAGCTCCGACAGAGCCTGGTCATAGCTGTCAAGACACTCTGGAATCGCCATGCATCGAGAGAACAGAGTGGCCGTGCCTTCATGGTAATCGACATCGTCCACGAACGATTGATCAGTGCCGCTTGGGAGCATGGTAAAATACTTGGAGCTGCTGCTGTGAAGATAGTAGTTACTGACCGTTATCGAGTATCCCTCGCTGTGGCCGATATGATGTTCGACGGCCCACATCCTGAGGAGTCGGTATAGGTCCGCCACATCCTGGATGGCCGTCACCCAGTTCTCATCCAGTGTGCTGGAAGCGACGATCGCGAACATCGTCAGGTCGGTGGTGTTCGTGGTGCTTCCCTCATCAACTTCAAACAAACTCACCTGGGACGGAATCACATCGACCCCGGAGTCTCCCTCGTAGAGATGCTTCAACGTCGCGAAGTACATGGACAGAGACACGTCGTCGTAGGCCTCCAGCACGAGATACACACCATAGGGCTCGCCGTTGATGGTCAGCGCAGCGTAGCCCGTCCGCGGGCTCGGGATCGAGAGGGCTCGGAAGAGCTGGAACGAGAGCACCTCGCGAATCATCGATGGGTCTTGAACCATGTTGTTCAGGGTCAGCTTCTTCAGCCCCAGCAGTCTCTGTCCTGGCACGCTGAAATTGAACTTCAGCTTCAGAGCCGGCTTCTCGTCCAGGGTTTGCAGCGAACCGCTCCCTCCCTTGATCCTCACCCCGATGGACATGGGCGCCTGCTGGAACGAACCGGAGGTCATTGAGAACATGCCGATGACGTAGGCGTCGGGCTGCTCCCACAAAGCGGCCATCGAA
>CAZNWW010000126.1:0-8701 GCA_964576155.1 uncultured Myxococcales bacterium
GGATGAGATCACCGGTCATTTCTATGGCTACCCCCTCTACTACGATCTCTGCGCGAAGGACGAAGCGGAGCGGGAGGAGATCGCGGACTACGCGGCGGTCATCGCGTCCTACATCATCGACGGAGGTCTGCAGCTCATCGACCTGGACGGTGAGAAGACCGAGCACGGTCACTGGAACCCGGAGCAGATCGGGACCGCTGCGTTTGGGATGGACGAGTGCATGGCGGCCGCGGCCGAGACCGACGATCCCGTGACCGCGGTAGCGTTCTGTCTCGAGTCTTGGATGGGCGGCGGCTGGCTGAACTCCGTCGAGATTCTGGGGGTCCTCCTCTCGACCTGGCACATGACCGGGGATGAGAAGTTCTTCGACGTCTACGAGGACCTGATCACCGTCTACCGGTACGATCTCGTCGCCACGCCTCACAACGAGACCGTGACCATCGTGGATCCCTCGATGATGAACCACTCGGATCACGAGCTGGCCATGCTGGCCTACCAGACCCTGATCCGTTACGAGCCCGACGACGACCGGAGGCAGCTCTGGATCGACGGGCTGCTCTTCCTGATGGAGCACGAGGCCACAGAGCGGAACCCCCTCTGGAACGCGTACACCGCGTTGGCCGCCGGCCTCGAGGAGACCGACATGGAGCCTGCGCTCCAGAGCCTCAGGGAGATGCCCTTCGACATCCGCGAGTGGTTCTACGACAACTCCCACCGCATCGACGCCGCAGACTGGCCCGACGCCCGCTTCGATGACGCCCAGTTCGATACGGTCTTCCCCTATGACGAGATCCGCACGGTCTGGTGGAACGGGAACCTCTACGAGAAGGTCCCGGGCGGGAGCCCCCAGAGTCTGCAGGGACCGGTGGCGTGGTTGTTGCCTTATTGGGCGCTGCGCTACGCTGGGATTATCTCGGAATAACGATTCTGCACGTCTGGTAGGGGCGGGCCAGCGTGCCCGCCCGGGGCCGGCTCTCAGGCCGACCCCTTCTTGATTCCAACTCCATTCGGAGGTCCGTCAAACTCCTTCGTCCCCAACCCCCACCCATCCATCGCCGTCGGCTCCAGATCATCAAACGGCACCCACGCCGGCGCCAGCGCAGCCAACAACGCAGTCCCTGTCGGCGTCAACAGTTCGGTCATAACGGGGCCGGTCACCCACGGAATGTCGTGGGTCTTCAGCAGTCTGGCAGTCGCCGGAGCGGGGACATCCAGCACCCCATGAGAGCAGCGCACCGTGCCGCCGCCGACGGGCACCGGCGTCCCGCAGCAGACCTCCTCCACTCCAAGGCGTTGGAGGCACCAGGCAGCGCCCGCCAGATCGATGAGGATGTCCTGGGCCTCGTGGAGGTGGGGATCCTCTGCATCGTCGTGGGCAGCGGCCTCGGCAGCGAGGAGGGCCTCGAGCCCTCGGCGGGCGAAGGCCGCCCTGGGCAGGTCCAGCCCGAGGTCCGTCACCAGCTGCTCCAGCAAGCCCCGAGCCCGACCCGCCCCCAGACCGGGCAGGTCCGCCTCCAGGTCTATTTCCAGCCGCCGCGCCGGCGCCCCGTCCACCACCCCGATCTCGATCACCTCGACCGTACACCGCCCCAACAGGCCACCCGCATGTGACAATACCTCCCCCAGCTCACCGGCATCGAGGCCGCCCGCGGCGGAGAGCCCCGCCACCAACATATCCCCTGCCAACCCGGTCCGTGGGTAGATCGTCACCGCTGCACCGCCATGGATAGCCGCCTCCGAATTCGGTCTACTGGATCAATCATCAATCATCAATCATCAATCATCAACCCCCCGGCGGTGCCTTGCCCCACCTCTGAAATGTTCCCATCCTCTCGGTGGATGATCTGGTTACTACTACTTCCACTTCTCCCCCTCGGAGTGGCCATGACGAACGCCCCGGATTCCGGCGACCGGCCGATGAACCATCTGGCGAACGAGCGCTCGGAGTACCTCCGGCAGCACCGCCACAACCCCATCGACTGGTACCCCTGGGGCGAGGAGGCCCTGAACCGGGCCAGGGAGCTGGACCGCCCGATCTTCCTCTCCATCGGCTACGCCTCCTGCCACTGGTGCCATGTGATGGAGGAGGAGGTCTTCGAGCGGGACGAAGTCGCCGCGTACATGAATGAGCATTTCGTCTCGATCAAGGTCGATCGAGAGGAGCGTCCCGATATCGATGCGGTCTATATGGACGCGGTCCAGGCCATGACCGGAAACGGCGGCTGGCCGCTGACCGCATTCCTGACCACGGACCTCGAGCCCTTCTTCGGCGCGACCTACATTCCGAGAGACCAGTTCATGGAGCTCACGTCCCGCATCATCGGCGTCTGGGAGGTGGATAAGGACAGCCTCCGCGAGCAGGGGCGGCGGATCCGCAAGGTCCTCGACGAGGCGCGGGGGGACCTGCGTCCCGGCGCGGTGGAGGCGGACGCGGTGGCCCAGGCTGTGCGCCGCGCAATCGACGGTTCCGACGCCACCTGGGGTGGGTTCCGTACCCGGACCAAGTTTTCGACGCCGGTGCGCTGGTCCTTCCTGCTGCATCGGTACCGCCGCACCGGCGAGGAGGCCCTCGCCGTGATCATCAGGCGTACCCTGGATCGCATGGCCGACGGCGGACTCCAGGATCAGATCGGGGGGGGGCTTCCATCGGTACGCGGTGGAGCCCACCTGGGTGGTGCCCCATTTCGAGAAGATGCTCTATGACAACGCGCAGCTGGCCGCGCTCTATACAGAGGCCGCCCTGGTATTCCGGGCACCTGGATACGAGCGGGTGGCCCGCCGCACCCTCGACTTCCTCCTTGATGAAATGCGGGATCCCGGCGGCCCCTTCTACGCAAGCTTCGACGCAGACAGCGGCGGCGAGGAGGGTACGTACTATCTATGGTCGCCGGATGAGGTCGAGGCCGTCGCCGGACCCGACGTCGGGCCTGCAGTAGCCATGGCCCTTGGGATCACGAGCAAGGGCAACTTCGAGGGGAAGAGCATCCCCACGAGCCGGGTGACCTCTGCGGACGTCGGTGCTGTCTTCGGGCTGGAGCCGAATGAGGTGGAGGCCCTGGTAGAGGCGTGGCTGCCCGCGCTCCTCAAAGCGCGCAGCAGGCGCGCCGCTCCCAGGCTTGATCGGAAGGTTGTCACGGGTTGGAACGGACTCGTCATCGGCGCCCTTGCGCGGGCAGGACGTGCCTTTGGCGAGCCTCGCTTCATCGACGCTGCCCGGGCGGCGGGGGCGTGGATCTGGGAGCACCACCGCGGCCCCGGTGGGCTGCTCCTGCGGGTCTCCAACGACGGCTACGCAGAGCACGAGGCGGTGATCGACGATGTGGCCTTCCTCACCGAAGGCTTCCTCGATCTCTTCGAGGCCACCGGTGAGCTGGTCTGGTTCCAGCGGGCCCAGTCCCTCGTGGACACGGCACGGATTGCGTACGCCAGCGCCGACGGTGGCTTCCACCTCACGGTGGCGGGGTCCGAGACCCCCCTCGGGCGACCCTTTCAGATCTATGACAGCGTGCGACCCAGCGGGAACGCAGCGATGCTCCATGGGATGCTGCGCGTCGCCGCACTCACCGGGGACACGCGGCTGCGAGACGCTGTCGTCAAGGCCCTCGCCGCGGTGGGTGGCCGGATCGCCGAGGCCGGGCTGGACGCAGCCTGGTGGCTGGACGCGAACGAGCTCCTGCGAGGTCCCTTCTACGAGGTCGTGGTGGCCGGAAAGGGAGCCGACGCTGATGCGTTGATAACGGTCGTGGACGCCAGGATGTCACCCCACGTAGTGTTGTTGCGCGTCGGCAAGGACGGGCCGACGGAGCAGGAGCGAAAGCTGTTCCCGGTCCTCGCGGGCAAGCGGGCCATGGGTGGATCCGCTACGGCATACGTATGCAAGTTCGGTTCATGTAAACGACCCACCTCGGATCCGGCCGAACTCGAGCGCCAGATCCTAACCGGCTGGAAGTTGTAGTCGTTCCAGTCATCCCGAGCGACCATCGGGAGTCGAGGGACCTCAGGCATGATTGCCCTTGAGAGCGATCCGATATCGGCCGTACCCGAAAGCTACGCCTGAGATCCTTCGACTTCGCTGCGCTTCGCTCAGGATGACGGGTTTAGAAATCTACGCCGATGCGGAAGGCGTAGGACTGAACGTCCTTTGAGAGGGCGGCCTCGAAGCCGGTGTTGAAGACCACCGCGACGATCTGGAACCCGAGGACGCCGTAGTGCATGAAGACGTTGGCCGTTTCGAAGGTGATAGGCGCGCTGGTGAAGGAGGCTATATTGGTCACCGGGTCGATGGTCTTTTCGAAGACGCTCACGACGTTGGAGTTGGCGTACGCGTACTGGAACGCGTAGCCGACATAAGGCGAGAGCTTGAAGAGCCCTCCAATACCGATCTCCTTGGAGACCTGCATGTCACCGGTGACCGTGAGGAGAGAGTAGTCGGTCGCACCCAGGAAGGTGGCGACCGAGGCGCGCATGGCGACCTCCGGCATCTTGCGGAAGCCCTCAAGGGGGCTGACCTTCAACTCCAGGCCGATCCCCCAGAGATCGCTGTTGACCAGCTTCGTGAAGGTCCCGCCGATCTCCGTGGAGAAGGGGAGGCCCTTGCGCACGTGCACCTGGAGCGCGTGGAGGATGCTGTGCGCGCCGGTGCCCTCACCGCTCATCACTGTCCTCCACCGCTCGGCGTTCTCCTGGATGTCCGTGAACGAGTAGTCCAGGTCAACCTGGAAGCCCAGGGAGCCGGTGGTGGTGCCGGGACCCAGGAACCGGGGGGCCAGCACCGCGGCCAAGTCCCCCATCAGGCCCTCGAAGAGCTTGTCGGCGCCCGGGCGCTTGGTCCCGTCCGAGAGGGCGAGACGAGAGAGCTTCAGATCGTACTTCTTCGCTGCCTCGGCGGGCCCGGGGGCCGCGAGGAGGACAGCGAGTAGAATCACCACGGCCGTACTGCGGCTGACGAGGTCGGGTCTCACGGCGACTCCTGTTCGAATGTAGATTCAGCAACGTCCAACCCTAGCAGGGCCCCGAAAACGTGTCAAGGCGTCGCGAAAGATCTGGATCACCGGCAGATTCTCAGATATTCTGCCGCCCGTAACGCAGAACTGAGTCACAAACAGCGGGGGACACCATGAATCGTTTCGCTTTGCTCCTGGTCCTGGCGGTCTGGCTGGCGCCCTCCGTGGCCTCTGCACAGTTCAAGCTGACCCTCGTGGATCCGAAGGGCGACGACAAGGGCCCGGGCGCCTATGTCTATCCCACCGCAGCCGAGTACAAGCCGGGGTCCTTTGATCTCACCAGCGTCCAGATCGAGGAGAAGGGCGACAAGATCGTCTTCACGATCTCCCTCAAGGCGCGCATCGAGGATGCGTGGGATTCGACGTCTTGGACCCCCCCCGGCCAGGGCTTCTCCCTCCAGTTCGTCCAGATCTACGTGGACACGGATCACAAAGAGGGCTCGGGAAACAAGGAGGCGCTGCCCTGCATGAACGTGACCTTCCAGGAGTCCTCCCGCTGGGACAAGGTCATCCTGGTCAGTCCCCAGGCTGTCACCCGGACCAAGACCGAGGTGAAGAGCAAGGCGAAGGAGATCAAGGGCGACGTGATCGTGCCCAAGCGGGTGAAGGTCAGTGGTAAAAAACTCATCGTGTCAGTCCCCAAGAGCGCCCTCGGCACGCCCACCAGGGACTGGGGATGGCAGGTCCTGGTCCAGAGCAACGAAGGCTATCCCCGTGGGGGTTGCCTCCTCACCCGCGACGTGAACGAGATTGAGGGCGAGCACCGCTTCGGCGGCGGCGACGACTGGGACTGCGATCCCCATACGATCGACATCGTCGTGCCCCCGGCCCAGGGTGGCGCCGTCGAGAAGGACGACCAGTACAAGGCCCTGGCGCACACCTGCGCCGGCTCGGACCGATCCAAGGCCACCCTGGCCGAGCTCCCCATGGTCTATCCGACCAAGTAGCCACCACTCCTTGGGAGAAGGCGGTACATCATGCTGAGACATCTCCTCCTCGCAGCACTCGCCGGGCTCCTCCTCGGTCCGGCGCCGGCCAGGGCCGACATAGCGAACTTCGATATGTCGGCCAAGATCTACACCAAGTGGCTCTATCGAAATGACGACTCCCAGGGTGTGCTCTGGCTGGGCAATCCGTTCTGGCCGGACGACATAGCGGGCAACAACGGCGTCGCCACGGAGGTCGACCTGGTGATCCGCGGGCGGGTCAGCCGTTATGTGAAGGCGGGGGTCAGGCTAAAGAGCCGGTTCGGTGCTCTCTGGCACGACTGGTGGGAGAGCGGCGAACGCAAGTTCGAGTACCTGGGTGAGCACAACACGTCCGGGGACAGCCTCGGGATGAACCGCGCTCAGTACATCAAGCTGCGGGGGGCATGGATCAAGCTCAACCCTGCGCTCCCCGGGAAGGCCGCTGGGCTCGTCCGCTGGATCACCGTGGGGTCGTCGGATCTCGGCATGTTCAACGAGTGGACCATCGGCAAGATCAGGTACATCGACAGGGACAACGCGCGGGGTATCTTCGTCCAGGGCGATCCGGTGGGGGAGTACCTGCGGTACCACGCCGCGGTCATCGCCTTGCCCCGCCTCTGGGTGGGCCCTAACTGGAGCACCGGTGTTGGCGACAACATCCTGAACAACCCCTACTTCAGCCAGGACTGGGCCTACGCGCTCAAGCTGGAGTCGGATCCCACGGACTGGTGGCGGATCCGCGGCGTCGGGAGCTACACCCGAGACGTGGAGTTCGATCCTTACGATCCAGACGCGACGGGCAGCTCCACCGCGGGGTGTGTCGACGCGATGGGGGACCCGATCCCCGGCTGCGTCACCGACAACGCGGTGGGCACCTACCCCCGGTACCAGACCGGGAACTTCACCCTCGAGATGGACTTCGAGCCCCTGGACTGGATGTTGATTCATGTTATGGGCGCGTACTCGATGGCGATCCTCGGGGATGACTTCGCCACCAACGGCGTCAAGGAGAACGGGGGCATGTTCCCCATGATCTATGGCGACACCACGGACTGGGCCGGGAAGCTGCGCTTCGTCGCGGACGACCCCTTCGGCGTGGGCTTCAGCGTCGAGGCCGAGGGCTTCCGCATCGGGGCTGACTGGAACTCGATCTTCGGCGCCCGCCGGGAGGCGGACGTCCTCCTCACCGACGGCTTCATCGAGGGCGGCCAGGTGCCGACCCTGAACCTGGCCAACGAGTTCGTGGACTTCGACGAGGCGTGGTACGAGAGCTGCATCGGCTGGCAGGGCTTCACCGTGGTGCCCAAGTACACCACCGGCGGCTTCGACCTGGACGCCGAGTTCACCTGGATGACCTACGACACCAACATGCAGGGCCGGGACGTGGACGAGACCTACCCGACCTTCCTGTACTCCGAGGGCTACACAGACACGGACCTCTACGACTACGCCAACGTCGGTGATCGGGGCCGGGATCCCAGGAGCGTGTACAAGCGGGACCAGGATCGGCAGACGATGATCGCTGTCCTCAAGGCCTCCTACCTCTTCGACTTCGGCCTCAAGCTGCACTTGAAGGGCAAGTTCATCAGGGACGACGACTTCCGTCGGCTCCGGGATGGGGACGGCAAGGTCTTCAGCGGCGACGACTACCTGGGCAACATCGTCACCGGGCGTTTCGTGGCCTCCATACCCGTCGGGAGCAGCCTCTCGGTGGGCGCCGGCTACCAGTTCGATTGGTGGGACGAGACCAACCGGTCCGGCGATATCTCCGGTGGGTACGGTGACTATCTCACAACGAAGCACAAGGGCTTCCTGACCCTGGTCTACAACTTCGGCAACGCGTCACTGGGGTATCGCCTGGAGTACATCTACAAGGACCAGGACCGGCCGGCGGAGCTGCACCTGGATGATCAACTCTGGAAGATCTGGCGTTCGAAGGCCACCTTCGAAGTGTCGTTTTAGGAGGGTATGATGAGAGTCATCGGACGAAACGTCGTCATGATCGCTGTCGTTGCCCTCCTGGCGGGGTGTGGCTTCGAGGCGCCGATCTTCGGCGCGGCGACGGACAAGGGCCCCGACTGGGTGCCCGACGCGCCGGAGCCCTACAAGGTAAAGGGCCAGGTCTATGGCCTGCCCGGCGCCACGGTCTCATTTTTCACGCCCGGTGGCACCCTCCTGGACCAGTTCGGCGCGTCCGCGGACGGCGACGGCCTCTTCCAGTCGGAGTTTCCCGGCTCGACAGAGTATCGGAACCTCGTAGTGAAGGCTGACGCGGCGCCGGGGTCGGCGGTGATCCTCGGCCTGGCCCTGCGGATCCCCCGCAACCCGGACATCTATTTCGACCAGGTGGCCTCGTATCACCTGGGGGGCATGAGCGCCGCGACCTGGTCCGTGGCCGCGCCCGTGTCGAACCTGCCCGTCTTCGCGAACCTGGACGATCGGAGCACCACCCTCACCCTGGCCCTCCTGACCCGGGCCGCGGTCCAGGAGATCGGCCTCACGAGCGTCAGCATCCCGTCGATCAACCAGGCGCTGCAGACCCTCGCCGACCAGTACTACAGCGCTGACACAGCGGTCCACGACGCGGGGAAGATGATCAGCAGACTCCTGGCCGCGGCCGCGGCGAACCGGCAGGCCCCGGACCTCTTCCTCTTCCCTGCGGATGGCTCGTTCCTGAACCAGGCCTTCCTGGACGCAGTGGCGGTGGACTACTCCGGCGACGGCCATCCC
>CAZNWW010000127.1:0-1598 GCA_964576155.1 uncultured Myxococcales bacterium
GGAAACCTGCAGGACCACTGGACGCTCGGGATCGATCCCCTGCCCGATGAGGATCTCCCGGACGCGCTCGCTGTCCAGATCGCAGTTCTTGGGACCGAGGGGATCAATGCTCGGGGGCATGAGGACCTGCTTGTGGTCCATGGGCCTTAGGAACTCCTCCATGTGGAAAACGCTGGCGTCATACCCGGCGACGAACTCCTCCAAAATGGCCCAGACCGGCGGGTGGGCCTCCCCGGCATGGATGTGGCAACGCCAGATCCAGCGGCCCTTGCGGTTGGGGCAGAGCGCGAGGAGGGGCGCGGGCTGGGGATCGTGGATTACCACGATGTCCGCGGCCTCGAGGATCGGGCGGAGACGCGCCGCGTTCTCCTCGTTGGTGGCTCGATACGCGTCCATGAGTTCGGGACCCAACTCCACGGGATCTCCCTGGATCCCGTTATGGAAGGTCTTCGTAGCATCAAAGAACGCCCCCTCACCCTCGATGATCTCCCAACCTGTGTCGATTCCCAGCTCACACATCAGCGGGATCATCCTGTGGAGAATCTCCGCAACCCCTCCGCCCACGCGGGTGGAGTTCACATGGACCACCGACAGGCCCCGAAGTTTCTCTCCAACCTCGCGCAGCCTCTCGAGCACCGAGGGCACGGCGACCCCATGGAACTGGTCGAGGAGTCTCGTGTCATTGGTCTCCATCAAGCGCCTCCTCTCCTGGGTACGCTGCACCAGTCGCCCCGCCACGTCAATCCCCGTTACCCGAACAACTCCCGAACAAGGGTTGTCGCCGGGCAA
The DNA here is from genome assembly GCA_964576155.1 of uncultured Myxococcales bacterium. Classification (GTDB taxonomy): domain Bacteria; phylum Myxococcota_A; class UBA9042; order CAIXZC01; family CAIXZC01; genus CAZNWW01. The sequence goes on from CAZNWW010000127.1 coordinate 790, forward strand.
TGTTCGTCATATCCTTTCTGCCTAACCCCTCACCGAGGAGGAGCAGACCACATGTCGGAGACCACCTCTCCCCCGGCCCCGCCCGCCACGCCACCGGACGATCTGGCCGAGTTCGAGGAGGGCCTGGCGAAGAAGGCCCGCGCCACCCGCTGGGTGCTTCTGGTGGTCATCGTCCTGGCGACGACCGGCGGCGGTTGGTTCTGGGCAGACTGGTCTTCCCGCCAACCCGACGAACCCACGGATCTCGAGAAGGTCATGTCCGGCCCCTTCGTGGACGTCCAGATGGGGTGGTTCCGCAGCCTGGCCCTCACGTCCCAGTACAACCGGTCCCTCCAGACGGAGCAGACAGAGAAGCTGGATCTGGCGGTCGGCAAGCTCCTGGGTCGCCTCGACGAGGTAGCGCCGGATCTCAAGGAGCCCATGGCCGCCATGCTCGGCGCCCTGCGTGACCTGGATCAGATGGCCTTCCTCCTGGACGAGGGCACCGGCCCCCTGAGGGAGAAGATTCACGCAGAGAACGATGTCCTCGCTGAACTCGAGCCTCGACTGTATGTGGACTCGGAGTTGTTTCAGGGGGTCCTCGACAAGGACTACCTCACCGCTGTGATGCTCCTGGTCTACGAGGTCCTGGGGACCGAGACCTTTACGCCTGACATGGATGACGCTGATCCGGTGGAGCTCCTGGTCGTTCAACGTATCGACACCCTGCCCCCGGACTCGTCCCGACATGGATACGTCCGCCAGGAGGATTCCCAGGCTGCGTTCATCCTGCAGAAGAACGCCACGAACTTCGTCACCGAGTTCCTGCT
>CAZNWW010000127.1:1608-8692 GCA_964576155.1 uncultured Myxococcales bacterium
GACATGGCCTTCGAGAACCTCTTCGGGGATCGGCTCCCCGATGATCTCAAGCAGCCGTACAGGGCGCTCCTCGAGTTGGTCGAGCTCGAACTCCGAACCGCATCGGGATCGGAGGACACAGTCTTCGAGGAGACCGTCGAGCTCCTCGTGGAGCGAGGAAAGATCTACGGGAAGATCGAACGGAACGCTGAGCGCCTGGCGATCCGCCTGCGCAAACCCGATGGCCTCGTCTGGCCCCAGGGCCTCCTCTGGAAGCTCCTGGAGGAGAACGTCGCGCTCGTGAAGAAGGGACAGGAGTTGGGATCCCGCAAGGATCTGGATCGCCTGTCTGAGATCCAGCGCTCCCTCAGCGACACGGCACATCGCCAGGTCTTGTTCGCAATTGTCGATCACCTGGTGAGCGCGGTGGGGGTCCACGAGGCCCGCCACGTGCTCGACGTCCGCCGTTCGCACAGCGCCGGAGAGTGTATCAGGCAACGGGTCCGCCTGCGGGACAACGACGAGGACTTCTGGACTGACGTGGAGTTGGAAGCCCGGGCCTATCTCACTCAACTCATCGAGATGCCCACGGCCTCGTATATGACGCTCCTGAGCCTGGTGAACCACCTCTACCAGCGTGGCGGCACGGTGAACTTTTACGCCGGCCGGACGATCCTCCACTCACTTGCATACGACGAGGACGAGGAGGACATCCCCGATCGCGCGTGGGAGTACCTCGAGGAGGTGGCCATCCGCCTGGCCGCTATGGAGCGCGAGGATATTGGAGACCGCGCCCGGGCCATGTACGAGGACTGCTTTGGAGAGTATGTCGGCCTGACGAGGGCTACACCGGAGCGGCCCGACGCGAGCGGCGGCTGCAGCGTTGCGCCGCGCTGATGCCTCCTCCCCCCTCCGTTCTTCGCTCCCACGCCACGATTATCCTGGATGCCGGCCTCGAGGCTGCGGCTCCGGGCCCGGCCGTGCACCGCGCCCTGCGGATGGATGGTGACCGATTGCTCCTCCTCGGCGGGGCGGAGCGGGCGTTCGACCTCCGTGCCTACCGAAGAGTGGTCACAGTGGGCGCCGGGAAGGCGGCGGCGAGAATGGGCGCAGCAGTAGAGGAGATCCTCGGCGATCGCCTGGAGGGTGGCCTCCTCGTGACCAAGGACGGCCACGGCCGGAGCCTCGACCGCCTCGCGCTGGCCGAGGCAGCCCATCCGGTGCCCGACAGCCGCTCAGTTCGTGCCGCGGGGGTCGTGGGGCGCTTCCTGGATGGCTGTGGCCCAGACACCCTGATCCTGGCCCTCATCTCCGGCGGCGCATCTGCACTCCTGAGCCTCCCGGCCAAGGGAATCTCCATCGATGATAAAGCCGTAACGAACCAGGCGCTCTTGAGGAGCGGCGCAGATATCGCAGCGTGCAACACCGTTCGGAAGCACCTCTCAGAGATCAAGGGCGGCCTGGGAGCCCGGCGGGCCGTGCCGGCGACTGTCGCAGCCCTCCTCCTCTCCGACGTCATCGGGGACCCACCGACGGTAATCGGCTCCGGGCCGTTCGCGGCGGATCCCACGACCTACGGCGACGCGCTCCGGGTCCTCGACCGAGGCAGGCTGATGGATGGAATCCCGCACCCGGTCCGTGCACACCTCGAGGCCGGCGCCCGCGGCGAACGCGCCGAAACCCCGAAGCCGGGAGACCCCATCTTCGAGCAGGTCCACACACGAATCATCGCGAGCAATCGCGACAGCCTCGCTGCATGCCGCGCTGCAGCGGAAGCCCTGGGGTATACAGTCCATGACCTGGGGGGCGAGCAAGACTGTACTGCGGAGCGCCTCGCCCACATCCACGCCGACCTCGCCAGGGATATTCGTGCCGGGCTCGGGCCTGTCCGTGCACCCGCCTGTATCCTCTCCGGGGGGGAGCCGACGGTCACGGTGAGCGGTCCCGGACGCGGCGGCCGGAACCAGCACCTGGCCTTGGCCGCAGTGCCCCATCTCGAAGGCCTCACCGGGGTGGTCCTGCTGGCCGCAGGCACCGACGGAACCGATGGCCCGACGGACGCGGCCGGGGCGTGGGCGGACTGGACCTCTGCTGCTCGGGCCACCGCGGCTGGACTCAACCCCGTCGAGGCCCGCGTGACCTGTGATTCCTACCCATTCTTCAACGAGCTGGGTGACCTGCTCATCACCGGGCCCACCGGGACCAACGTGATGGACTTGCAGATTACATTGGTAGGGTGACAAAGACGGGAGTGAGTGCTAGAAGTCTTGACGACTTCCAGTCGCCGGAGGAGTGAATGTCGACACAGGTGTCCCACGCCACACGCCGCCTGATGCAGTCCATCGGGGTGCTCCTGGTAGTGTTCCTGTACGGCACCCTCGGGCATTGGTTGTTCCTCCATGAAACAGTGACCCTGACCGAGGCCGCGTTCAGGACCGTCGTCATGCTTGCCACCATAAACGAAGCCTTCTCGACTGCTGAGGTAGCGACAGAGCTCCAGCCGATGTTCAAGGTCTTCATGCTGACCCTGGTCATCTTCGGCATCGCAGTGATCCTGTACAGCTTGTCCACGATCACAGCGTTCTTCGTCGAGGGAGAACTCCAGGAATTGCTGAGGCAGAGGAAGATGAGTAAAGAGATCGCCCGGATCAAGAATCATTTCATCATCTGCGGCGGGGGTCGCACGGGCCTTCGGATCGCGTGGGAGTTGGCAGAGTCCCGGTACGACTTCGTCGTCGTGGAGAACAACCCGGATCGGGTCGAGAAGCTCCAGCACGACGGATTCCCCTACGTCATCGGGGACGCGCTGGAGGACGAGATCCTCGAGGAGGCGGGCATTGAACGGGCGAAGGGCATCGCGATAGCGCTCCCCTCCGACCAGGAGAACCTCTTTGTCACGCTCAGCGCGCGCCAGCTCAATCCGGACCTGCGGATCATCGCCAAGGGGAGCGACCCGAGCGCGGAGAAGAAGCTCCGGAAAGCCGGCGCAGACACCGTGGTGTCTCCTCCCGTCCTCGGCGGCATGCGCATCGCCAGCGAGCTGGTACGACCCACCGCCACCCGCTTCATCGACAAGATGCTGCGGGACCCCACCGAGCCCACCCGCATCGAGGAGATCGTGATCTGTGAAGGATCCGAGCTGTCCGGTGAGACCATCCTGAGCTCGAAATTCAGGCAACGGACAGGGCTCCAGATCGTGGCACTCCTCGAGCCCGGCTCCGAGACCTACTGTTACCAGCCCGACGTGGCGAAGCCCCTCGAACCGGGGACCACCCTGGTGGTCATCGGCCCCACGCGCCAGGCCGCGGAGGCACGGCACCTGGCCGGAATGGACTGACTAGAAGTTCGTAGCCTGGGAGGGACCGTTGGTGCCCTGCTGACCTGCGTTCCCGATGGACGGGCCGCCCTGACCACCCCAACCGCCGATGCCGGGGATGAAGGTGTTGGTCGGGGCCTTGTACCCATCGATATCCACCGCACCCTGACCCGCTGCGTACAGGCAATAGGAGACTCCGCCGCAGCCACCGCCGCCGCCGCCGCCGTGTCCGCCGTTGCCGCCGTCGCCGCCGACGCCGCCGCCCAGCGCGCAGAAGAGGTTCCCGTCGGTGCCGCCGTCGCCGCCCATTCCGTTCACACCACCGGTGCCGCCGTTGCCGCCGATACCGCCAAAGCCGCCGACGCCGCCTTCGAAGAGGTTGTATTCGATGACCGGCACCGTAACCGGGACGTTGTCGAAGTGAAGGAACAAGCCGAAGGAGCCGCCGCCACCGGTGCCGGCCTCGCCGCCGGTCCCCTGGCAACCACCGGAACCGCCGCCGCCACCCGTACCACCGATCTGCTCGACGCAGCCTGAGCCAGCGTTGGCGGACCGACCCGAGCCGCCACCCCCGCCGCCGCCACCAGGGCCACCCGTGGTGCCGTTGCCACCGCCGTCGGGGGACCAGAAGCCCGCGGACACGGAGCCTTCAGTCGTTGTGCAACCCCCGCCGGCGTTGCCCAGAGTTCCGTTGGTCGCCGATGTCCCGTCGCCACCCTCCGCTGGATGACCCGGCTGTACGTAGCAGGTGCCACACGAGCCTGAGAGGTTGCCGTCCCAGCCGGCGACACCGCCGGAGCCCGCACCCGGGCCGCTACCCGATGTCCCGTTCTCGGGACCGTTGGGGCCGCTGCCGACCTTGGGGCAATAGGCGTCCCCACCCTTCCCGCCGGAGACGACCTGGGAGCCACATTGTTGCGTGCCGCCGCCGCCGCCGTCTTTGACCTTCTGGGTCCCGCTGCAGTTGTTCCAGCTCGTGTTGAAGGCGTCGACACCGTCCCCGCCTCCCATGCCGTCCGTGCCGTCGGTGCCGCTGTCGCCCGTCGCCCCTCCGCCGCCGTTCCCCGCCAACACATGGTTGTTGGAAACCCGAAGGGCCTCGCTGCAGGACCGGAAGTAGAGCGTGTATGAGCTGCCGCCGGAGCCGTAGTTGTTCGCTCCGAAGATCGTGAATCCGTCTAGAACTGTCGAGCCCGCCGACCCGTTGATGTAATACGCGTTCACCGCCCCGGGCATCGTGTCGTCGAAGGGATCCCCCATGATCACGGTCTCGTAAAGGAGGATGTTCCGCTTGAGGAAGTCCGACGAGAAACCACCGAAGACCTGGACCCCCATGGCGATGATCACGGACTCGGAATAGACCCCCGTCGCCACGTACACGTCCCGCTTGCTCGTGGAGAGAGCCCGCTCGATGGCTGCCTGGATCGTCAACATCGGTGCGTCGATGCTGCCCATCGCCGCGTCGGAGCCGTTTTTGGCCACGAACACCGCGTTGCCCAACTCGCCGTCGACGCCGTCACAGTTCTGATCGATCCCGTCCGGGGAGTCGGTCTCACCCACGTAGCCGCATTCGCAGCCGTCTGCGGGGTTCCCGTTCACGTCGAGGTAGCCAAAGTTGCAGGACAGGCCGCATTCGGGTACGGCCTTGCTGGTGTCGCACGCGCTCGTACCATTGGGATAGGTCAGGAACGTGCAGTTGTTGTTGCATTGCCCGCAGTGCTGGTCCGTAGAGTACTTGCCATCGTCGTTCACGAAGGACTCGTCCACGTCACCATCACAGTCGTTGTCCACGTTGTCGCAGACCTCTGGCGGGAGGTCACAGTTGCCCCAACCGCCCGCGGTGCATTGCTCGGTGCCGTAGCAGGTCGTGAACGGCTGACCGGGACCCGGGTTCGGAGGCCAGGTCAGGGAGCAGGATCGGGCCAGGTCCAGGTTGGATCCGTCACAGGAGCAGGAGCCCGTGTTGGGGATGCATTGGTTGTCCCCGTCGTAGGCCTCACACGAGTACCCGTCGGGGCAATCGATGTCCCCGTTGCATTGCTTCGAGCAGAACTTTTCTCCGCCGCCCAGGTCCACGCACTTGGCCCCCTCCAGAATGCAGTTGTCCTCAGTGGAGCAGATCTCGCACAGGCCCGCGATGGTGGGGATGCACTGGAACTCGTTGAGGAGGAAGAAGCCCTCCTCGCATACGTCCACCACACATTGGGGTGGATCTTTGTCAGCGTCGCACTTGGACGTCGCGTTGGGGAAGCCCGCCTCGCAGGAGATCGTACACGAACCGCAGTGCAGGAAGTCGTCGTAGTCCCCGTCCCCGTTCTTGAAGCCCTCGTCGACCTGGCCGTCGCAGTCGTTGTCCTGGTAGTCACAGGTCTCCACTGCGGGGACCGGCGCGGTACAGAACCACCCCTCCGTCCCGTAGCAGACAGCATCCCCGACGCAGGTGCCCACGCCGTTCACGGTGTTCTCGCAGGGCATGGTCGGGGGGACCTCGTCGTCGATGAGGCCGTTGCAGTCGTCGTCGATGCCGTTGCAGACCTCCGCAGAGGGGGTCAAGGCGTCGCAGTCGGCCCAACCCACGTCGCCGTCACAGGTCTCGAATCCATAGCAGATACCGATGCCGTTACCGGAGGAGCAGCTCCGTTTCGCGGTGTCGGTGAACGAGTTGCACTCACAGGAGCCCGTGACGGGCTGGCACAGGGTCCCCTCACCCGGATAGTCGAGGCAGGCGTTCTCGCCGCCACAGTCCCCGTCCACATCACAGGGCATGCCGCAGCGCATCTGGCCGTCAATCTCCACACACACCGAGCCCACGCAATCCGCATCATCCTCGCAGGCCTGGCAGGTGGTGTCCGGGGGCACTACGCACTGGAATGGGCTGACCTGTGCGTAGCCCTCGTCGCAATCATCTACGACGCATTTGGGAATCAGGTAGGTGGAGTCACAGGTCCCTGTCGCGTGCGCGATGGCATCGAGACACCCGTTGTTGCAGGTGCCGCAATGCTCGTCCAGGTTGTACTTCTGTGCGTCGTCCTTGAACTCTTCGTCAACGGCTCCATCACAGTTGTTGTCCTGGTAGTCGCAGATCTCGGCGGCAGGCACCTGTCCCTGGCAGGCCCACCCCGCCTGCCCATTGCAGACGCTGACGCCCGGGCAGATCCCGAACCCGTTCTCGATCTCACACGGTCCCCCCTGGGGCAGATTCTCGTCGGCGAGACCATCACAGTCGTTGTCCGCGCCGTCGCAGAGCTCCACCTCCGGGATCGCCGCGTTACAGGCAGACCACCCCGAGGCCTCGCAGATCTCGACGCCGAAGCAGGTCCCGACGCCATTGGCGTTCGCGCAACTCCGGGTCGTGCCCAGGGTATCGGCCGAGCACTCGCAGCTCCCGGAGTCGGGCAGGCAGATCTGCCCGTCGACGCCCATGTCGACGCAGGAGTACCCGCCGGGACATGCGCCCTCGTCGCAGATGCTCAGGCAGTACTGACCGTCGTCCAGCTCCACGCATTTATCAAAGTAACAGTCCAGGTCGTTGTCACAGGCCTTGCACTGGACCTCGGGGGGATCGATGCACTGGTACTCGTTGAGCTGGTAGAAGCCCTGTAGGCACTCGTTGACCTTGCAGTCGGGCTGCGCGACCGAGGCGTCGCAGTAGGCGGTGGCGTTGGGCAGGGCCCCGACGCAGCTCGTGTTGCATCCACCGCAATGCGCCGGCGTGCCGTACTTGCCGTCTACGATGAAGTCCTCGTCGGCCTCGTCGTCGCAGTCATTGTCCTTGTAGTCGCAGAGTTC
>CAZNWW010000128.1:0-8653 GCA_964576155.1 uncultured Myxococcales bacterium
GGTGCAGAGGACCGGGCCCACCACATCGCCGCTCCCTCTCGTGTCCTGCTCATTCACGCCGTCGCCCCCGAGGTGAAGACTGGGCCGGGGCTCGTCGTCGCTACACGCAACGAGACCGGCGAGGATTCCGATCCAGATGAATCTCCGCACCCTGTACCTCCTCATTCCAGCCTGAAAAGCAAGCGGCATCATTGTAGGAGAGGCCCCGGTCCCTGTCCAGCCGATGTCTTCCGACCCGCCAGGACGGCGATGACCACCCCGGCGAGGACAACGAGGCTCAGCCCCTGGGATACGGAGAGCAGGACCGGCGCGTCCAAGGGCAGCCCGAGGGCACCGGCGAGGGCGGGTGTGTCCACGCGCACCAGGAAGCCCCGCAGGGGATCTCCCCGGAAGATCTCCACCAGGAACCGCAGGGCCGCGTAGCAGCCGAGATAGACGCCGAGAGGACGAAGCAGCCGTGGCCTGTCCCGCCGTGTCTCCCGGAAGAATACCCACAGGGTCAAAGCGAAGAGCAGCGTCTCTCCGATGATCTCGTAGATCGCAGTCGGGTGACGGCCGTCCAAGGCCCAAGGCAGCCCGGCGTGGACCTGCCCGTAGCAGCAGCCACGCAAGAGGCAGCCCACCCGCCCCACCGCGTGGCCCAGAGGCTGGCCCACCGCGAAGAGGGCCGCCGCGTCGGCCAGGGGAAAACCCGCAACGCGGGCCCAGGCCAGACCGCCGGCCAGACCGGACAGGAGGCCGCCGTAGTATACAAGGCCCCCCTTCCAGACCTTCACAGCGGCCCAGCAATCCTGCCCCGTCACGCAGAGGTCGCGGAAGGTCTCCCACTCAACGAGAATGAAGAGGAGCCGCGCCCCGATCAGCCCCGTTACGAGAGCGGCGAAGGCCACGTCGGCGTAGGCCTTCCGAGAGATTCGCGTGCGGGGTGCGAGGAGCCACCCGGCGGTCACGCCGCAGGCCATGCCGAGCGCTACCAAGAGGCCATAGATCGGGGGCACGGCTCAGGCCTCAGGAGACGCGGAGACGCGGGACAGGCGACGCATCATCCACACCGCAGCCAGAACCACGGGGATGCCGAGGATCTGGCTGGTCGAGAGGGTGCCTCCGAGCCAAACACCCCGGTGGTCATCCCGCCAGAACTCCAGGATGAAGCGGCTCACCGCGTAGAGAACCATGAAGACCCAGAAGATCTGTCCGTCGTAGCGGCGCCACTTCTTGAACCAGACGTACGCGATCACAAAGATCGAGAAGTTGGCGACGATGTGCCAGAGCTGGGTAGGCCAGACTGGCAGGGGCTCCTGTGCAGCACGTGTGATCAAATCCAGCTCCAGGTGACGGTCCCATGCAGGGCTGAAGCGCGGGAAGGTCACCCCATGGGAGTGGGCCGTCACACCGCCGAAGCAGCAACCGGCGAACCAGCATCCGATGCGTCCGAAGACGAGGCCCAGCGCTATACCGAAGCCCGCCAGGTCTGCTACACGCCAGAAGATCAGCCGGTCCCGGTGGCGGCGCATGTACCAGATCCCAACGGGGATACACAGGAAGAGACCTCCGTAGAATGCGAGACCGCCGTACCATATCTTTATCGCCCGCAGGCAGTCCCGGGCCTGGTGGCAGGTGCCCGTCGCCAGGTTGCAGAACTCCCCGAGCTTCGCGTCGATGCACTGCGCGTCCGCTGTACACTCCCGGCCGCTCCGCAGGGCGCGGCCCGTGGTCTCCATGGGGTCGATGCAGAGGTAGACATAGTCCCAGAAGTGCCCGTCAGCGATGACATGGAGGAGCCGGGCACCCAGGAGCCCGCTGATAAGCATGACGATGGCGAGATCCAGGAACTTGTTGGGATCCACGCCGTCCATGCGCCAGGCCTCGCGCCAGGCCAGGAGGGTCGCGGCCATGTAGCCGATGGTCAGAAGGGTGAAGTACGCAGGAAAATCGAGGGGGCCGAGATGGAAGGTCGGGTGCATCAGCTCACCCCGCGGTGGTCTTCTTCGTCGCCTCGAAAGGGCTCTTCTTCCGGATCATCTGCAGCAGCAGGAGGCCGACACCCACGGTGATGGCGATGTCTGCGACGTTGTAGGTCGGCCAGTGGGAGTCGCCTATGTACATGTCGATGAAGTCGACCACGTAGCCCTGAACCAGCCGCTCCCAGAAGTTGCCCATGGCGCCCCCGAGGAGAGAGGCGAACGCCACCTGGGAGATCCGGTCGGCCGCGGGGATCGTCCGATACATGTACAGGATGAAGAACATGGCCAGCAGGGACACGCCGCCGAGGAAGGTCCTGCGGATCCCTGGGCCCAGGTCACGCATGAAGCCCCACGCAGCGCCTGGGTTCTCCGCGTAGATCAGGTCCATGACATCGGGGACCACCTCGATGCGGCGGTTGAAGACCAGCCAGGCGCCCGCTATCTCCACCTTGCGCCCCTCCCCCTTGACCGCATCGGATAGAGCGAGGGTCGGGTACGGGAAGACGCGCCCTGCCTCCAGGGCCCTGCTGACGTCTTCGCGCCCCTGACCGGGGACCCTCTCGGTCAGATACACTATCACCGTGACATCCTGGAGGGCCATCTCCGCGTCGTCACGCACCGCACCATGGTCCTCCGCCTCCTTTGCGCTGCGCAGGCGCTCCAGGAGTTCGTTCCGAACCAGCCGGGCGGGGCCACCGTCATCGCTCTGGTATAAGAAGGCGACATGCTGGTCCAGGAGGCGGGTGTCCAGGATCCGCGCGTCGGCGTCCACCTTGATGGGGGACGGCGCCGGGACCGCCCATTTGGGGTCCACTGAGTCACCGAACCGCTCAGCAAAGACCTCCACGACCGGGCGACCCACGTCCTCGGCCCGCAGCTCCACCACCAGCGGATGCTCGCGATTCGCCAGTCCGTCCTCGGCCCAGATCTTGGTGCCCAGATCCAAAGCCACGGTCCCCGTGGCGATGACGACGAGGAGGAGCCACTTCATCAAGACAGCGCGGCTGGTCATCTCGTCTCCTGCGACAGAACCCTTGCGCAACGTGTACATATGGACGGATGCGTCGGGTCGTCCCCGATGGACTCCTTCCAATGCCAGCACCGGGGGCATTTGGCCCCGGGCGCGTGGGAGACCGAGATCTCCATGTCCGCACCATCCACGAATCCCACATCCACTTTTGACACGATGAGCCACTCCTCCATGAAGTCCCGCTGGGCTTCGATGAACGAGGCCGCGGGATGCTCTCCGCCGATACGGAGGGTGACCTGTGCCTCGAGGGGGTGGCCGATGACCTTCTCGTTCCGGGCCTCCTCGAGGAGCTTCTGCACAGCGACCCGGACCTCCCGCATGCGGTCGAACTCAGCGGCCAGCGCGGGCCGGTTCCAGCCGGAACGGAACCGGGGGAAGTCCTCCAGCAGAGGACTCGCCGACGCGTCGGTGGGCCGAGGCATATGCTCCCAGATCTCGTCGCAGGTGAACGTCAGGATCGGCGCCAGGGCCAGGGTCATCGAACGGGCCAGATGATACAGGACCGTACGGGCGCTGCGGCGCCCGGCGTCGTAGCGCCCGAGGACATAGAGCCGATCCTTGAGCACATCCAGGTAGACCGCAGAGAGATCCACGGTCATGAAGTTCACCACGAGCTGGTAGATCCGGTGGAAGTCGTATCGCTCGTACGCGTCGCCGATGGTCGCCAGGACCTCACCAAGGCGGTGAAGCATCCACCGGTCCACGGGCTCCAGATCCTCGACGGCCATGAGGTCCTGGTCCGGGTCGAAACCGTCCAGGTTGCCCAGGAGGAAACGGAAGGTGTTGCGAATCTTCCGGTATGCGTCCATGAGGGTGCGGATGATCTCGTCGGAGAGGCGGATGTCGTCCTGGTAGTTCTCCGCTGCGACCCACAGACGGTAGATCTCCGCGCCGTGCTTGTTGATGATCTCCTCGGGGGGGATGTAGTTCCCGAGGGTCTTCGAGATCTTTTTACCATCGCCGTCCACCACGAAGCCGTGGGTGAGGACCGTAGCATAGGGGGCCCGATGCCGGGTGGCCACAGCCTCGAGGAGGGTCGAGTGGAACCAGCCACGGTGCTGGTCGCTCCCCTCGAGGTAGAGGTCGGTGACCGTGTCCTCGCCGTAGCGGTCCTCGATCACCGCCGCGTAGCTCACGCCGCTCTCGAACCACACGTCGATGATGTCGGTCTCCTTACGGAACTCCCCGCCCCCGCAAGACTGACAGGTGGAGCCCTCGGGCATCAGCTCCCGGGTGGTCTTCGTGAACCACGCGTCTGCGCCGTGCTCTGCGAAGATGTCCGCCACGTTGAAGACCACCTTCGGGTCCATCAATGGCTCACCGCAGGACTCACAGTAGAACACGATGATGGGCACGCCCCAAAGGCGCTGTCGGGAGATGCACCAGTCCGGCCGGCTCTCCACCATGCTCCGGATCCGCTCCTGACCCCGCGGGGGCACCCAGGTGACCCGGTCGATCTCCGTGAGGGCCCTGTCCCGGATCCCCGCCTCGTCCATGGAGATGAACCACTGGTCCGTAGCGCGGAAGATGATGGGGTCCTTGCACCGCTGGCAGAAGGGATACGGGTGGGATAGCTCCCGGCGGCCCAGGAGGACGCCCTTCTCGTCGAGCATGGCGCAGATGTCATTGTCCGCATCGAAGACGCCCCGTCCCTCGAACTCGGAAACGTCCTCGGTGAAGCAGCCGTTCTCGTCCACGGGCGCGTAGGCCTCGAGACCATAGCCCGAGCCCACGACGTAATCGTCCGCGCCGTGGCCCGGTGCGGTGTGGACGCAGCCGGTTCCGGCCTCGAGGGTCACGAAGTGGCCCAGGATGACAAGGGACTCCCTGTCCACGAAGGGGTGCTTCGCGTGGGTCTGCTCCAGGGTCTCGCCCCGGACGGTGCCCAGGACGGTGTACTCGCCGAGGCCCACGTCCTTGGCGAAGGTCTCCACGAGATCCTCGGCCACGAAATAGATCCTCTCTCCCACGTCCACCAGCGCGTACTCGAACTGTGGATGCAGGGTGATGGCGAGGTTCGCGGGCAGGGTCCACGGAGTGGTGGTCCAGATCACGAAGTGGGCAGGCTTGTCCACGAGCGCCGGGATCCTGTCCCGGGCGTCGTCCGCCATCTCGAAGGTCACCCAGATGGAGGGGGAGGAGTGGTCGCCGTACTCGATCTCGGCCTCTGCCAGCGCGGTGCGGTGGTGCGCGCACCAGTATACGGGCTTCTTCCCCCGGTAGAGGGACCCTGTCTCCATGACCCGCCCGAACTCACGGGCGATGGTCGCCTCGTAGCCGTGGTGCAGGGTGAGGTAGGGGTTATCCCAGTCCCCGAGGACGCCGAGGCGTTTGAACTGCTCCCGCTGGATGTCCACGAAGCGCATCGCGAACTCGCGACACCGCGACCGGAACTCCTCGACGGAGAGGCTGTTCTTCTCCGAGCCGAGCTCCCGCTCGACGTTGTTCTCGATGGGGAGACCGTGGCAATCCCAACCCGGCACGTACTCGGTGAAGAGGCCGCACATGTTGCGGTGCTTGACCACGAAGTCCTTGAGGATCTTGTTCAGGACCGTGCCGGAGTGGATGTAGCCGTTCGCATAGGGCGGGCCGTCGTGGAGGATGAAGGGGGGCTTGTCCTTGTTCCGGTCGGTCATGAGACGGTAGAGGTCCCGTTCGTACCATCGGTCCAGGCGGTCGGGCTCGGTCTTGGCCAGGTTCCCGCGCATGGGGAAGGACGTCTTCGGCAGGTTCAACGTGTCCTTGTAGTTCACTCTTTCTCCCCGTCGAGGGCTCGGGCCGCGCCCTCGGAGTCGTGTAATAACGCTAGAATCTTGTAGGAGTATTCCCTGAAAAAGTCAAGATGCGCCCGCGCTTGTCGCGGGCGCGCGAGGGTGCTACGGTTTCCCGATGCAGCGCCAGACCCGATACGCGCTCGGAGCCCTCGGGCTTTTTGCGGGCCTCACTCTCCTGGCATTCCTGCCGGTGCTGCCATATCTGGGCGGCTCCCTCCTGGGCCCGGCAGAGGACAACATGTTCCTCTACTGGAACCTCTGGTGGGGGACCGAAGCGCTGACCCAGGGACACGACCTCCTCCATACGCGGCACCTCCTCTGGCCCGAGGGCCACAGCCTCCTGCTCCACACCATGAGCTGGGGCAACCTGGTCTTCGGCGTCCCCATGGGACGGCTCGTGGGCCTGCCCCTGGCCTATAACCTCCTGATCCTGGGGTCCTTCACAGCGGGTGCGATGGGGGCATACCTCCTGGCGGGGCGCTGGGTACGTCGGCCATCGGCCCGTATCCTGGCGGGCTTGATCTTCGCGTTCAACCCATTCCATGCAGCGCAGGCCCTCCACCACCTCAACATCGCCTCGATCCACTTCCTGCCCCTCTTCGTGTGGTTCCATCTGCGGCTTCGAGACCGCCCGCGCTGGTGCGATGGCGCGGGCGCTGCGGGCTGCCTGGCCCTTGCAGCCCTCTGCTCGTGGTACTTCCTGGTCTTCGGGCTCCTCTATCTGGTCGTGGACGTGGTCTGGGGGACCCTGACCACGCGGCGGCCGCACAGGGGTGCCCTCCTGGCGGCCCTGGGGGCTGGGGGCGGCGCGCTCCTGATCCTCTTGCCGATCCTCATCCCCATGGCCCGATTGGTGATGGCGGAGGGCGCTGTCATGACCGCAGAGGCAGCGGTCCACGCGGAGCTCTTCAGCGCAGACCTCCTGGCCTTCCTGGCGCCCAACCCCCTGAGCCCCTTCTGGGGGGACCCGGAGGCGATCAGCGCTGCCCCCTTCCTGGGAAACGCCTGGGAGGCCGCCGTCTCCCTCGGCTGGGTCTCCGCCATAGTTCTGGCCTGGACCCTGGGCTGGCGCCGAAGGGGCAACGGCTGGCTCCTGGCCATGGCCTGCACGTTCCTGGTCCTCGCGCTCGGGCCGCGGCTCCACGTGTTGGGTCACGCAGTGGGTCCGGCTTATCTTCCGTACCGGCTGCTCGGAGAGCTGCCTTTGTTGAGCGTAGCCCGGGTTCCCGCCCGCATGGTGATCATGGCCCACCTCTTCCTGGGGATCCTCTCGGCGATGGCCCTCGAGGAGCTGGTGTTCGGAGGAGGACGGCTCGCCAGACGCCTCGCAGACGCCGGGAGCCAAGCGCGGGTCGCCGGGCTGGTGGTCGCCCTGATCACCGTCGAGGGCTTCTGCCTCACCGCGCAACACACACCCGTGGAGCTGCCCTCGGTTTATACACACATCGACGCGCCCGCGGACGAGCCGCTGCTGGATCTCCCGGCGGACGAAGGCATCGGCGCCCGCTACTACATGATGTACCAGACCCTCCACGGCCGGCCCCTCGCGGGGGGCTCGGTGTCAAGGCTGATGCACCACGGGATCCCGTTGGAGATCAAGGGCCTGGAGCCCGCTGCAGCCAGGGACGTGCTGCGGATGCGCGGCGTCCGCCACCTGGTGGTCCACAAGAGACGATACGCGGTCGGCGTGGACCCGGAACCGGAGCTGTCGCGTTGGTTCCGGAAGCGCTACGAGGACGAGACCCACATCCTCTACGAGGTGGAAGAATAGCCGTCAGGATGACGGCTTGAACTGCGGGACCCAGCGGGCCAAGAGCTCCTTGAGGCCCGCATACTCCGGGAGGCGGTCAAGCGCGGCGGCGACGTAGCCCAGGGAGGGCTCGATGTAGGGAAGATAGCCGGGCTTCCCTTTCACCCGATCGATGAAGACGAAGCGCCCCGCGTCCTTGAGCTTCCGCTGGACCGTCTGCAGGTGGAAGAGGTCCCGGAAGTCCCCGGCCACGGGGATCCCCGCCGCGGCCCGCGCCGCCTCGTACCTGGCCAGAAGATCCTCGATCTCCTCTGGGGTCAGCTCCACGTAGGAGTCCCGCAGATACGCGACGAGGTCATAGGCCTCGGTGCCCACGTGGGCGTCCTGGAAGTCGATGAGCACCAGACCTTGCGCTGTCGACATGAGGTTGGTGCTCTGGAAGTCCCGGTGGACCAGGCGGTCTCCCCGCGCAGCGAGGGAGTGCGCGATCCGGTCGAACCAGCGATCCAGATCACCCCGGGTGTCCCCGTCAAGGTCCGCGCCGAACCAGGCCTCGAGACCCCACTCGGTGAAGTGGTCCAGCTCCCAGCGCAGGACCCCGTGATCGAAGTGGTGGTCGAAGGCGACGCAACGATCCGGCCCCTCGCACCAGACCCGGACCTGGAAATCAACGAGAAAGTCCACGCCGGCCTGCATCTGCGCCCGGAACGCCGGGCGGTTCAGCCCCTCCAGGCTGGCCTTCAGGGTCCGGTCTCCGAGGTCAGTCTGAACCTGCCAGCCTTCCTGCCAGCGGTCGACAAGGACCTCCGGAACCGAAACCCCGCGCCCGGCCAGGAAGCGCCGGACGTCGTTGAAGGGCAGTTCCGCCGGGACACCCTCCGAGGTCACCTCTTCCAGACCCAAGGGGTCGTCGCCCAGGAGCACCAGCATCACCGATGTCGCCCCAGAGGGGAGCGCCTCGCTCAGCCGCAGCCGCAAATAGCCCCGAGCCGAAGCCTGCCCGACCAGAGGCTCCACCGCCGCCAGCCCCAGCCCTGACAAACCAAAAGCTACCCCCAGCGCCCCGATAGCCTCATCAGCGACACTCTTGCCGGTTTCCGGGGCCGAGTCGCCATCGATATCCTGTCCAAGTTGG
>CAZNWW010000129.1:0-8628 GCA_964576155.1 uncultured Myxococcales bacterium
CAGCACGGGACGGGCGTCGTGCCCCTGGGTGATGACCACGGGCGAGCGCACCACGACGATCGCTGCGGGTGCGTAGCGCCGCCAGACCTGCAGGGCCTTCTTGGAGAGCTTGTCCTCGCTCCCCATGACGTACTCCTTGGAGTCCAGGTCCGTGCGCACGACCCGGTTCATGCGATCCCAGCGTACCAGGTTCGAGAGGAGGTCATGGTTCCCTGCGATCTTCTCGGCCTTCTGATAGCCGCAGGAATGCGCGTCGTAGACGAGGTACGTATCCGTCAGGGCGTTGACCGCCAGGTAGACCCCGTCCAGGTAAGGGGAGATGTCGTACCACGCAGGGTGGAACCGGGGTGCGTCGCTCATTGTCCTCCCTCACCGTCAGACCATGGATCGCCCAGGTGGCGCGCGTGGGTCGCGTAGAAGCGGCCTTCCAGGAGACCGAGGATGTTCTCCGCGGTGCGAATCGCCCCCCGGAATCCGGGCTCGAACGCGCGCAGGGTCAGGGGCGTCTTTCCCGCCGTGGTGATCCGGCGGTCCCGGTAGGTCTCGGTATAGATGGCAGCCCCGGGGCTGCGTCGGAGCGCGTCGGGGAGCTCTCTCCAATGGGAGAAGAACCGGACCCGGTCCTGAGGGAAGGACTCAAGGCGCAGCGAGGCCCGAAGCTCTGCCTCGTCCACGTCGCCTTCCTGGTACAGGAGGATGTCCAGGGCGAGTCCCAGCTCCCGAAGTGCGTCGGCCACGGGGATGCCGAAGCGCGTGGACGGGGACATGGAGTCCTCCACCTCCGAGGCCCGGCCTACGAGTGTGACTGGTCGGTCCTGCAGCCGCGCCCGGGCGGCGCCGAAGCGCTCCGCCAGATCGGCGATCTCGGGATCGTGCGCCGCGGTGCCTTGCACGCCCAGGCGGCGGGTGATCCCGTCGACGAAATCCATCGACGCACTGAAGCCGTAAGGGAGAGGGAGGGTGATTCGGGGCGCTTGGATCCTGTCGAGCACACCGGCGAAGACCATGGAGACGTAGTCCCATTCGTTGAGGACCAGGAGCCCGGCGCGCCCGAGACCCCTCAGCGCAGCCAGGTCGAGCTGTGGGAAGACCGTGCCACCGTCTGCGATGCCCCGTCGGGCCAGCGCCGGGACCACCTCCCTCAAATGCTCGGGGCCGAAACCCACGAAGGCCACGGTGTTGGGCGACGGGTCGCCGTCCTGCGGCGGCCAGGCATCCAGGAGGCGCTCCCAGAAGGTGGCCACCTGCGCGAGGTAGGGCTCCTGGGCCAGGTCGATGTCGTAGCGCACCACCGGAACCCGGTGGTTGTCACTGAAGCTGCGGACCGCGCCGTCCACGTCCTCTCCCAGGAGGCGACTCAGGCAGGAGTCCACGTATACGATGAGTTCCGGCGGCTTGTCCGCTGTACCGAGCTCGTCGAGGCAGCGGTCCGGTCCGTCACCGCCCATGATTGTCGAGTAATCGTCCAGGTGCACCCGGCGCACCCGGCCGAGGTGGCCGGGCTCGGGGACCGCAGCCCAGGGCGCGGCCACGCGGCTGCTCTCCCCAGGGGCTGCGACGTAGGAGAAGAGATTGAAGCACTCCAGGTCACAAGAATAGACCGTGGTGACCCCGTCGTCCGGTGAAGCCTGGAGCATCTGGAACCACGAGGTGTCATCCGGGGGCTCCGCCTCCAGAAAGTCGATGTTCCAGTCAGGCGGGCGGTATCCCTCTGGAGGATCGCCCCGCTCGAAGGCAAGGGTGAACGACGGGGGCAGGTTGCGAGAGAGGAGGTAGGAGACATAATCTTCGACACGGTGCTCCCTAAGGCCCCGAACCTCTGCCGGGCGCTGGTCCTCTGCGACCACCAGCGCTATCTGTCCCCACGTCTGCACCGGGGTCTTTTCACCGAGGAGCTCCGTGAGGGTCAGCCGCAGGATGACCCGGGCGTCCCGGCTCTCAAACTCCATGCCCACGAGGCCCTCGTATTCGTCCAAGCCGGTGAGCGCGTAGTCGAACCAGCGGGTCCGTCCGGCCGCGAGGAGATCCGGTCGGAGCCGCTCGAACATGTGAGCGCCCCAGAACAGGGTCTGGGGATTTCGATTGCGCCATTGCAGGAGCCCCGGCACGTCGCCCTTCAAGAGGCGCCTGAGGCGGGCCTCCACGTGACGGGCGGCCTGGCCGCTGCCCTCCATCCCCACGACAAAGCCCTGGGTTGCGGGGATCGAGACCGCCGCGTCGGTGCCCGTCTCCACCCAGAGGACCTCGACAGGGTCCCCTGCGGTCCGTTCCAGGCGCACCAGGAGGGCGCCGTCGGGCCGCAGCGCCACATGCGCGGCCGGGAACGGGGAGCTCTCCGTGAGGAACCTCTCCAGGAACGGCAGGAGCACTTGAGGTTGTTGATAATCGGGCAAAGTCGATCTCCCCGTCGAGTCCATACCATAGCAGGCGCGCGGCCGCGGTGAATTCCTTTTTTACGAGGCGCATGGTACCGTCGCCTCCGGCCCGTCGAGGCACATAGGGAAAGAGAATGGACTACGGTGCAGCAATCTGGATGATTCGGCTGGAGCCGGTGGCCGCTCCCCAGATAGCGCAACCCCTCGGGTACATGTACCTGGCCTCGTACCTGCGACGCCATGGCTACTGGAACGTGCGGATCATCGACGTCCCCGCGCAGGGCATCCCATGGGAACGGATCCTCACCGAGGCCAGGCGGGCACCTCCTGCGGTGGTCTTCCTGACAGCGTGCACCGTGGACATGATCAGGCTTGGGCAGTTCGCCGAACGCCTGGCGACTGCCGCGCCGGAAGCCATCCAGCTCATCGGGGGGCCGCACCCCACCGGCGACCCGACGGGGACGCTCCGGGCCCTCCCTGCGGTTCGTGTGGCCGTGTTCGGCGAGGGAGAGGAGACGGCCCTGGAGGCCCTCCAGGTGCTGGAGACCGGCGCTGAGGATCTCACAGAGGTCCAGGGCCTGGCCTTCCGTGCCAAAGACGGCGAGATCGTGGTCAACCCACCCCGGCCATTGCCGGCCACCATCGACGATGACCTCTGGCCCGCCTATGACCTGATAGACGTGCCGGCATACTTCAAGCGATCCCGCATGGGGGTGCTCTACAAGCGCCGTGAGTACATGACCCTGATGACCTCGCGGGGCTGCACCTACGGCTGTCGGTTCTGCCACGAGATCTTCGGCCGCGTCTGGCGGGCGCAGTCCGCGGACAGGGTGGTGGCCGAGCTGGGATACCTTGCGCGGAAGATGGGGATCCGAGAAGTCCAGATGGCCGATGACCTCTTCAACGGGTCCCGGCGTCGGACCCTGGACATCTGCGACGGTATCCTCAGTGAGGGACTCGACCTGACCATCTGCTGCGCCAACGGGCTCCGCGCAGATCGGCTGAGCGATGAAGAGATCGAGGCGATGCGCGCCGCGGGGACCTGGCGGATCTGCGTCGCGCCGGAGACTGCAACCCCTCGTCTGCAGGAGCAGAGCGGGAAGATGATCGATCTCGACCGAGTCCGAGGGGTGATAGAGGAGTGCGTGCGGCGTGGTATCTTCACCAGCGGCTTTTTCATGATCGGGTTCCCGACGGAGACCAGGGCCGAGCTGGAGGATACGATTCGGTGGGCGCTGGAATCGGAACTCCATACTGCGAACTTCTTCAGGGTGATCCCGTTCCCGGGCTGTCGGCTGCGGGAGGACGCTGCCGAGGACGGTCTGCGGGTGGACAACGACATCCTGGACTTCGAGGGCGGGGGCTCGTCCTTCAACCTCTCGACGGTCACCGCGGATGAGATCGAGCATCTCCAGCGGGGAGCGATGCGCGCCTTCTACGGAGACCCCAGCCGAATGGCGCGAATCGCGCGTGTGATGCCGCTGCACTACGGCCTGTGGCCTCTCTACCTCCAGGAGGCTCTGGTTCGGGTGGGCCTGGGGACCAACCTCCCGCACCTCATCGGCAAGGCGGGCGCGCCGGGCGCGGGGATGCGCGCGGTGTTGCGATGGATCTCCACTGGGGACGCGAAGCCCCGGAGCGGTGGATGAGTCGTAATGAGTCGGGGCCACGGATCCTCCTGATCCGCGTCGCTGAACCCATCGCACAACTCCACCTGAAGAACCTCCAACCGCCGATGGGCATCCTCTCGGTGGCCGCGGTGCTGGAAGAGATGGGGTGCGAGGTCGTGGTCGTGGACATGGTCCTGGATGCCCCGACCGTGCCCGAGGTGATGGAACTGGCGCGGGGTCACGAGCCGGATCTCGTCGGGCTCAGCGTCATGAGCATCAACGTGGCCGTGTTCGAAGAACTCGCAGACGCAATTCACAAAGCCATCCCGGACCTGCCCGTGGTCGTTGGGGGACCCCACGCAACCGCGTTCCCCGAGGAGACCGTCGCGGCCTCCGGGGTGCGCTGCGCCATCCTCGGCGAGGGCGAGGCCACCGTACGTGAGCTGATCCCGGCATTGTTGGGCGGCGGGGATCTCCTGGCCATCCCGGGACTGGCGGTTCCGGTGGACGGCGCTGTCCGGTTCACGGCGAAGCGCGCATTCCTGGATCCAGGAGACTTTCCCCGTATCCCATGGCACCTCGCCGGGCTCGAGCGTTACTGGCGTCACCCGAGCATGACCGTGAAGGGCGCGCATCGCTACATGCCCCTGCTGAGCTCCCGGGGATGTCCGTACCGCTGCGCATACTGTCACAATGTCTTCGGAAAGCGCTTCCGCGCCCGCTCCGCCGCCGACCTCTTCGACGAGGTGCTCCGAGCCCACGCGGTCTGGGGGATCCGGGACTTCGAGATCATCGACGACGCGTTCAATATCGATCGGAAGCGGGTTCACGCCTTCTGTCGACTGGTGATCGACTCCGGACGTGACCTGGCCTTCTCCCTCCCCAACGGCGTTCGGGGTGACATTCTAGAACCGGGAACCCTGGAGATCCTCGCCAGCGCCGGCCTCGACCAGATCTCCTGGGCAATCGAGACCGCATCCCCCCGGTTGCAGGAGCGCATCGGCAAGCACGTCGATCTCGACACGATCCGTGAGAATATGTCTATCGCTCATCAGTTGGGGATCTTCAACTACGCCTTCTTCATGCTTGGCTTCCCTACGGAGACCAGGGAAGAGATGGAGCAGACGGTGCGCATGGCCATGGAGGTGGACACTGACGTCGTCAGCTTCTTCCGGGTGGTCCCCTACAAGGGCACGGCCCTGTGGGACGAGGTGCCCGAGGCAATCCGGCGTGATCACCGGCGATTCCATCGGGCCGGCTACGTGCTGTCATCAGGGGGGTTCGACCTCTCTGATGTAGCGGACGCGGAGATCCTTCGGATTCAGCGCTCAGCGATCCGGCGCTTCTGCGGGAACCCGCGCCGGGTGGTACGCATCCTCCGCAAGGCGCCCCGCCTCATCGGACTCCTGGATTACTCACGATTCTACCTCGGGAACATGATCGCCCCTGGGCTCCTCGACCGCAGTCTTCGGAGCAGGTGACGATGCCATGCACCAGGTGAAGTTCATGAGCGAAAGGAGCATCCGCGGCCTGCTCGATACACAGCTCACCAGGACCCCTGCTCCGAGTTGGAGCCCGAAGCTCCGCTACCGGTTCGGTGCGGTTGCCGGACAAGCGGTCCTGTCTGCGGCGGTAATGAGATTGATGGCAAATGGCAAATGGCTCAGATGGCAATCTGTAGCGCTGGGCTTCCCCTAGAGAGGCGGATCGAAGCCGTCGCCGTCGCGATCCACCCAGATTGGATTTGTAAAGGCCATGGAAGCGCGTCCCGGATACAGCGGGGCCAGATCATCGGCCTCGGCGTAGGCGATGACGTGGTACCAGGCGTCGTGGGGTGGGGCGACCTGGGTTTCTACCTCCAGGCGCAGGAGGCCCGTCGCTTCGGACACGTCCCACTCCTGGATCACCGCTCCATTGCCCACGAGACGGACCGTCTCCAGGGGCGCCCAGGTCGGGGCGGTGACTCGGATGGAGAAGGTGATCAGGTCATCCGGGGCGTCGGGCACTACGGTGTCGCCGAGGGTGGCGTCCCCCGCAGCGAACTCGATGAACGGCGCGGACGTAGCCTGGCTCCGACCGGCCTTGAGCGCGGTGTAGAAGGCCTCGTCCGTGGGTGCATCGGCCGCCACGAGATTTCGGGGCTGGCCGACCCATTGGCGAAGGCCGTGGGAGTCGGAGTTCCCGATGCCTATCTTGCGGTGGCCGCGGTTGAGGAAGCTGTACCAGTCCGGCAGCGTCTGGTCCCGCAGGTGTCCCCACTTCTCGTTCCCGTTCCAGACCTCCATGGAGTCAAAGGTGAAGTCGAAGATGCCCGGCTCCAGGGCCCCGGGACCCGTGGCGGGATCGTAGCCGATGACGTCCAGGAAACCCTGGCTGGACCGGGGGTGGTTGATCTGCACCATGGTAGCGCTGAAGTCTTCCTTCATGAGGGCCCAGACCTCCGGGGCCTTGAGGAGACGGATCACCTCTCCCTCGGGGCTCAGCTCCATCCACTCCACCTCGAAGTAGGTGCCGGTGGTGTACTCGCAGCCCAGGCAGTTGAAGTGCGCCATGAGGGGCGACACTTCGTTCCCGAGGGAGGCCGTGAGGAGGTCCTCAGCGCCCATGGACTCCACGATGGGGCGGTAGTCGACGAAGACGTCGTGTTCGGTCCCGGCGAAGAAGCGGACGCCCTCCGCGACCAGGGCCTTCACCCGCTCTTCCCGGGGCATGTTGCTGTCGATGCTGAACTCGGAGTGGACGTGGAGGTCGCCGGGGACCCAGCCGGTGGCGAGGATCTCCGGCGAGACGGTGCAGGTGAACGTCGCCGCCTCGCCGTCGGCCACGGTGACGTCGCCCTTGCAGAGCCCCCACTGCGGGCCCCGGGAGCCGGTGAGGGTCCAGGTCCCCGCGGGGAGGAAGAAGGTGGCCGCCCCGTCCAGGGTCGGGATCACCGCGAAGTGCGCCGCGTGTGCCGCCGCGTCGGGACCCGGCTGGACGGTGATGCGTCCGGGGATCGTGACGCCACCCTCCCCGGTGACCACGGCGTCGATCCGGGCCGGTGCAGCCGGTACGAACGCCAGCCCGTCCACGGGCTCGCCCTTGGTGACGGTCCACTCCAACTCGGTCTCGGGCAGGCCCTCCCCGTATAGGACGCCGCGGTAGGAGCCCGGGGGCGCCAGGAAGTTGAAGCCCCCGTCCTGGTCAGGTGAGGTGGAACCCAGGAACTCTTCGTCGCGGTAGACCTCGATCCATGCCTGGCCCATGTCATAGCCCGGCGTAGGGAGCTCTACGGACCCGGACACCTGGTCCGTGGCCTGTCCTGTCTTCTCCCAGTGAATGGCGAGGGGGACCAAGCCCCGGCCCGCGCTGGCGTAGACACAGCGCCGTACTTCCGTGGTCTCCCCCGGCGCGAGGAAACCCATCTCGTAGCTCAGGAGGCTCAGCTCCTCCTCCAAGAGCGCGACGGAGACCGCCGCGCCCCCCAGAGGGGTCAGGAGATGGGTCAGCCCCGGCTGGTCGGCGCCGATGTAGTTCACCGGTCCCTGGGCGAGGAGTCCTTCGGGGTCGTATCCGGCCCCGGGGCCGAAGACGTGCCCGGTCTCGGACCAGATGAAGCCGTCCCCCAACGCCACCATGACGTCAGCATCCGTGGTGTTGGTGGCGGTGGTGTGGATCTCGAGACAGGGGGAGCCCTCGGGGAGGATGTACTCCACGGTAACGTCGAGGCCCACGGGGATGGTCTGCGCAATGAGATCCACCAGGGGGATGGCGCCGTCGGTGCCGAGGACAAGGATCACCGCGTCGCCGTCGGTCCCGTCCGCGGCGACCTCCACGGTCTCGGCGCGGACGGCCCGGAGGAAGCCGGCGGTGCTGAAGGCCTCCTGGAACCGATCCTCGCCGCCCTGCACGGCCAGATCCAGGATCCCTCCACCGAAGGGGCCCCACATGTGGTGGTCCGGCGCGCCGATGATCGCGACGATGTGCTCGTTCTCGATCCGCAGATCGCCGATCCGGCCCGTGGCTTCCCGGCCCGAGAGGAGGTTGTCCTCCGAAGTAACCACGAAGGCTCGCGGCGTCAGGGGCGCGTCGCCCGAGTCGCTCGAGTCGCCCGAGTCGACAATATCGAGTCCTCCGACGTCGATCGGCAGAGTCTCTGCGGCGGTGTCCCCCGGTACCATGGCATCGGAGGGATCGTCCGCCCCCGTCGAGCATCCCACCAGGAGCATCGCCAACGAGATCATGGGCAAGAACCAGTAACGTGTCATGTGGATCGCTTCCTCGCCAGGAAGCGCACCAGCGCACCGGGCCGGGGGATGATGATGGGGGTCGAGCGGCGGTACGCCGCGTACGCCTCGGGCCACAGCTTGTCGCAGTGCCGCTCCTGCCAGAAGCGCACCGAGACGAGCGAGTAGGTCGTGAGCAGCGGGATGATGACCAAGAGGAAGATGGGGGACCCCAACAGCAGCCCCAGGGAGAATACGCCGACGAACTTCCCGATGATGGAGGGGTGCCGGCTGATGGCGAAGATCCCCGACGTCACGAGCTTCTGGGTGCCTCCGAGGTGGGTGCCCGGGCTGCCCTCACCCTTGATGGCGAGGTACCCGTAGACATACCAGACGATGAAGATGCCCAAAGGGAAGAACACGCCGAAGAGGATGTAG
>CAZNWW010000130.1:0-8600 GCA_964576155.1 uncultured Myxococcales bacterium
AGTAGGCGTGGAGAAAGCGGAAGTGTGCCGGGTCGGCCTCTGCGTTGCCATACTCCGGCACCCAATACCGTCCGACGGTGAACCTGTGGTATCGCAACATGTCTGTTACGGGCACCGCGGCCACCGCCGCACCGAAGAGGTCCGGACGCTGGAGGATGCACGCGGTCACCAGGAGACCGCCGTTGGAGCCCCCGAGGATCCCGATGCGCGCAGGGCGGGTCCACCCCTCAGCGATGAGCCACTCCGCGGCCGCGATGAAGTCGTCGAACACGTTTTGTTTTTTTTCCAGCATGCCGGCCCGGTGCCAGTCCTCGCCGTACTCCGCGCCGCCTCGGAGGTTCACCAGCGCGTAAACGCCCCCCGCCTCGAGAAAGATCAAGCGGGCCAGGGAGAAGTAGGGGGTGAGGCTGATGTTGAAGCCCCCGTATCCATAGAGCAGCACCGGGGTCTCTCCTGTGGGCTCCAGGCCTTTGGCGTGGGTGAGGAACATCGGCACCCGTGTACCATCCTTGGACGTGACAAAGACCTGCCGGGTCTCGTAGCGGTCCGGGTCGAAGCGCAGCTCCGGCGCGCGAAAAGTATCAAACGCCCCGGTGGAGGTGTCCATGCGGAGGATCGTGGGGGGCACCAGGAAGGACGTATAGGTGATAAAGGCCTCGGGGTCTCCCGGGCGGCCGGA
Organism: uncultured Myxococcales bacterium; assembly: GCA_964576155.1. Classification (GTDB taxonomy): domain Bacteria; phylum Myxococcota_A; class UBA9042; order CAIXZC01; family CAIXZC01; genus CAZNWW01. Next base: position 680 of record CAZNWW010000130.1, read on the forward strand.
GATCCCCCTGACGGTGCCCACGCCGGGGAGCGTCACCTCCTGTACCTGCGCGCCGTCGGTGCCGTGGATCGTGAGCCGGTTCGTTGCGTCCCGCATCCAGGTGACCAGGAGGTTGTCGCCCACCAGGCTCACGTCCTCGATTACGTCGGTCGCGTGCTCAGGGATCAGGACCTCCCACCCCTCTTCGTCCCCCGCGGGATCTACCGAGAGTACCCTGCCCCTGGGCGCGTCGAGGTCTGTACGCAGGATGAAGCGGTCGCCCACGACCTCCACCAGGGAGAACGCGGCTCGCTCCGGTTCCAGGAGTCGCACCACGTCGTTCCGGCCAGGGACGCTGCCGGGCTCCAGGCGGGCGAAGAAGAGCCCGTCGCTGGGGTCGGTGCCGTGCCACACGGTGAGCACCAGGAATCGGCCGTCTTCGGTGACCGAGGGCGAGAAGCCGAACTCCTTCTCCTCGGGCAGGTCGAAGATCTTCATGTCCTTGGACTGTTCGGTGCCCAGTGCGTGCCACCAGACCGAGCTGAAGTTGGTCTCGTCCTCGGTCGGTACCGTGCCCGGCTCCGGGAAACGGTTGTAGAAGAAGCCCGAGCTGTCCGCGGCCCAGGCGATGGACGTGAACCTGCACCAGCGGATCGTCTCCGGGAGATCCTCCCCGGTGTCCAGGTCACGGATCCGAAACTCCTGCCGATCGGAGCCGTGGACCGAGATCCCCCACGCCAGCCTCCGACCATCCCGGCTCACCGCGCCCCCGGAGAGGGCCACGGTGCCGTCCTCGCTCAGGGTGTTGGGGTCCAGGATCACCTGGGGCTCCCCGTCGAGGCCCTCCTGCATGTAGAGGACCGCCTGGTCCTGGAGGCCATCGTTCAGGCTGAAGAAGTATCGCCCGCCTCGCTTGCCAGGGGCCGAGTATTTCGGGTAGTTCCACAGCGCTGTCAGGCGCTCGACGATTCGAGGGCGCTCGGGGAACGCGTCCATGTAAGACCGGGTACGGGCGTTCTGGGCCTCCACGAAGGCCCGGGTAGCGGGCGCGTCGTCGTCCTCGAGCCAACGGTAGGGGGCGGGGACCTTGGTTCCGTGATAGTCCTCCACCAGATCCCCTCTGGGGACGAGCGGATATGGGCCCCCGGCCGGGGCGGAGCAGGCGGCGGCGAGCCCGAGGGCAACGAGGAGCGTAATGTGCGGGCGCATGGTGCCTCCATAGGAATCCAGCCGTAACCACAGAATTATCAGAACCCCCTGGTTGCGCGCAAGGCCCACGGCGGGTATTCTCCCGTGGCCCGGGAGAGACCGGCACTGTGGAGGCGGAATGGGACACCTGACCATGAGGCAGACGGCGCGGTTGACGAATCGTCTGGACAAGAACCCCGTGGGCGCACCAGGCAACGAGGTGCTCACCGAGATCCTCGGCACCCTCTTTACACCGGAGGAGGCGGAGCTGGCGGCGCGGATGCCTTACGGCTTCGCCTCCACGGGCCGCCTGAGCCGGATCCTGGGGGTCCCCGCCGATGAGCTGGAGAACCGGCTCGACTCCATGGCCGACAAGGGCCTGGTGTTGGACCTGCGGAAGGGGGACAAGGCCTGGTGGTACTTGAGCCCATTGGTCATCGGTTTCTTCGAGTTCACGATGATGCGGATCCGCACCGACGTGGACCAGAAGGCCCTGGCGGAGCTCATGCACAGCTACCTCTTCGATGACCCTCGGGAGGCGATGCTTCGGGAGGTCATCGCCGGAGACACCCAGCTTATACGTCCCTTGGCCTACGAGGATATGTTGAACGACGAGGTGGTGGAGATCCTGGATTGGGATCGTGCGTCCCACCTGATCAAGAGCGCCAAGGCCTGGGGCGTGGGTCTCTGCCATTGCCGGCACGTGGAGGCTCACCGGGGGCATGCGTGCCACGTCCCCCAGGAGATGTGCCTTACCATGGGGCCCATGGCGAAGACCTTGACCCGCCGGGGCATCGGTCGCGCCATCGAGCGGGAGGAGGCCCTGGACATCCTGGTGAAGGGACGGGAGCTGGGCGTGGTCCACATGGGGGACAACGTCCAAAAGGGCGCCGCCTACACCTGCACCTGCTGCTCCTGCTGCTGCGCGATGCTCGAGGGATACCGGCGCCTCAGAGAGACGAGCACCCTTCAGACCTCCAACTACATCGTCTCGGTGGATTGGGAGGCCTGCACCAACTGCAGCAAATGCGCGAAGGCCTGTCCCGTGGACGCGCTGACCATGGAAGGGAAGGGAAAGGACCGCAGCCTGCGCTTCGATGAGGACATCTGCATCGGCTGCGCCGTCTGTGTCCGGTCCTGCAACTTCGACGCCCTGTCCATGCAGGATCGGCCCTGCCGGATGATACCACCTGAGCACACCCTGGAGCGGGTGGTCCGCATGGCCGTCGAGCGCGGCAAGCTCCAGACCCTGATCTTCGATGAGCCCGACAAGCTCACCCACCGGGTGCTCCGGGGTGTCCTCGGCGCGATCCTGGCCATGCCCCCAGCGAAGCAGGCCCTCGCCAACGCGCAGATCAAGTCACGCTTCGTGCAGGGCTTCCTGCGCTTCGCGAAATACAAACCGGGCTCCGACGCGGTCTGACCATCTCCAACCTCGTGTGCGGGGCACCCGACGTTGTCAGGACTTTCGGAACTAGCACAGCGCGGGGCGAGAGGGTATCCTTCGGACATGTGGGGGACAGTAGTGGGTCGCAGGAGGAGGAGCCGTGAATAGGCTGTACCAAGCCTTCACAGTCGCTTGGCTGCTGCCGGTGCTATGGTGCTGTGGGGATCGAACCGGGCCGGACACGGACGCGAGTCACCCATCCGACATCCAGGCCGGACTGCTCGTCGATGGAGGAGACGGGGCACGGGTCGATGCCGGGGTTGTTCGGCGCTTCTCCTTCGCCATCATCACGGATATCCACATCGGCGAGGGCCACCTGGACTATGGCACTGCGGGCTTCGACGACTCCGGCGGGGAGGAGGACGAAGTCGTCGGCCGGATTGTCGCATCCGTCGAGAAGGTCCATGCAAACAAGGATGCCTACGACATCCGGTTCGTCATGGTGCTCGGCGACCTGACGGACAGCGGCGAGGTTTCCGAGTACGTCATGGCCCGGACGATCCTCGGCGGGCTCGACGTGCCATACTTCCCGTTGATCGGCAACCACGACACGTGGCCCTACTACCGGTTCTCCGAAGAGGAATCCGACTTCATCGAGGCGGCCAGCCCCTCCGGGGACCAGGTATTCGACGAGGTCTTCGGCGAGCACTTCGCGGCGTTGAGCGAGAGCTTTCCGAGTCTCGTGAAGGCGCCGACGCCGTCCCACAACTCCGAGCACGACATCACGAGTTATTACCAGAACTTTGCATTCGACTACGAGGGCTGCCACTTCATCGCCCTCGACCTCAACACCCGCGCCCATGCGCCACCGGAGTATCCCGGCATCGGCCCGGAGGCGGATCTGCACGACTTCGAGGGCGGTACGTGGCCGTTCTTCGCCAAGGACCTGGCAGGGCACGCCGGCGACCCGGAGCGGAGCGTGTTCGTTTTCTCCCATCATCCGCCTATAGACATGGGGATGCTAGCCTTCTCGTCGGACGAGTTCCAGACGGCCTTCGACCTCGTAGTGGGCCAGGGACACAGCAGCCGGGTGGCCGGCTTCTTCGCCGGACACTGGCATTTCGACATCGTCGAGACGGTCCGATACGAGGGGGTGCCGGTGGTGCTCACCTCGGCCGCCAAGGACGATTCCACCGTACGAGTGATCCAGGTCTTCTCGGACGGCACGATCGACTTCGACGTCTTGCTGTAGCCCAGCGCGCCCGCCTGCAGCGTCCGATAATGACGGTTCCCGTCGGCTGAGTTCTTTCGGTTGACACTCTCGTGGTGAAAACGTGTGGTGAAAACGTGTGGACGTGGAAAACGTGTGGACGGAGAAGTCGGCGCACTCGTCCTTCTGTCGCTGGCTGAATATCCACTTGAGCAGATATCCGCACTAATCTGCATCACCGCTCTTCGGCAGATCGATATGGTCGAGGACTGCTTCCTCCGTCCACACGTTATGTCCTCCACACGCTGTGTCTTCCTCGGGATGAATAACAGACCTGCGCAATAATCAGCTCGCTCGTCACATCATTGGCACCAGCGAGACTACCACCGCGACACCGGCCGCGGGACCCAACCCGGTAACGGCGACACTGAACGGGGTCCCGTCGGGTGTCTTTCCGGTCGCTGTATAATTCAGACGCCCGGCGACCTCCTGCCGGTTCGAACGAAAACCCAGCGGGGGGTTGGAGAACTTGTCGTAGGCCGCCGCAATCTCCGCGGCTTCTCCCTGGCAGTTGTATCCCACGCTGACGGGACCGACGAGGTTGACCTGGCACTTCCCTGGGAGCCACTCGCCGAAGAGCCCGCGAGTGACCACCGGGAGGGGCTGATTTCGCTCCAGGTTCAATGTCAGGGTTATGGTCCGGAGACCAATCTTGGGGTCCTCCCGGACGGCCAGCAACCGCAGGGGGGAGCGGTCGTCCTCTATTGAGTTACCCACCAGATTCTGCGGGACCACCACGCCTACGCCCTCCATCCATCGCCGGTAGCGACCGACCAGGCTCTCGAGATCTTCCTGAGTCGAGTACACCAGGAAGTTGTCGAAGCGCCCCTGAAGGATCGCATCCGGCGGACGTGGTATCCCATTGAACGCCAGAGTCACCAGATCCTCCGAGGAGGCGGGAGAACCGGAGAAGAGCTCGACAATGGCTTGGAGCACCAACGTACCTTTGTCGGAATCGTCGGTCTCTTCGTCAGTCGCTGACTCGCTGAGCATGAAGGTCATCTCACCCGCTGGACTGTCGGGGGGTTTGCGTTCGACTGGTGCCGGAACCACATCCGGCGGAGGTGCAGCGGGAGAAACATCAGCCTTAACTTCCGGACTTTCAGTTGGAATGCCTTGTGCCCCGTCCTTGTCAGGCGTTGCCCCGTCCTTGTCAGGCGTTGTATCCACGGTCGCACTACCCCGCTCCTCGAGTTCGGAAGGAACATCGATTGGTGCCTGAACGACATCCGGGACAGGCGCAACTCCCGTAGAAGCATCCACCAGGCCCAGCAGGGGCGCGGGGGCAGGCTCAGACTTCGGCTCCTCCTTCTTCGGCTCCTCCTTTTTCGACTCTTCCTTCTTCGGCTCCTCCCTCAGCAGCTCTTGCATCCCCACGAAGGTGACGAGGAACAGGGCCAGACCAACAGAAGCGAGGAGCAATCCGCGCCAGAGGAGCCGCCGCCGCCTTGGTACCAACCACCGGCCGTGGCGTAGTGGGGCCAGGAAAAGCTGTCTCGGCATCGGGGTTCACGTCCGAAGACCGCGCCCCAGGCAGAGCAACGTCCTGAGCAGGCACGTCCGATTTCGTGCTCTCCCTCACCGGGGTCGACGGGGGCGGCCTCTGAAGATCGGCCAGGACCGCCTCAGCGTCCACGAGGGCGGCAGCCGCAGTGGCGTAGCGTTCGCCCGGATCCTTCCGGAGACAACACATCACGAACCGCTCCGTCCGAGGATCCAGCCGCACCTCGGGTGCACGCTCTGACGGGGGTGGCAGGACGCCGTGGCCATGTAAACGCAGATACTGGATCGGCGAGGTCGTGTCCCAGGGGCCCATGCCGATCAACAGCTCATAGACAATCAGGCCCAGGGAGTAGAGATCACTCTGGTGGTCCAAGGTCTCCCCGAGCGCCTGCTCCGGAGACATGTAGCGCAGGGTCCCGGCGATCTCTCCGGTCCGGGTGAGGCCGACGGTGGTCTCCCCGAGCATCCGCACCAGGCCAAAGTCCAGGACCTTGACCTGGTCCGGACGTCCCAGCTTATCCGTGAGCATCACGTTCTCGGGCTTCAGATCCCTGTGTACGATGTTCGCTCCATGGGCCGTGGCGAGGGCCTTGAGGATCTGAACGCCGATGTCCATCGCCCGCCACTCAGGGAGGGGACGCTGGAGAGTTCGCAGGTTGGAGAGCGGATACCCGTCCACGTATTCCATCGCCAGGTAGAGCTCGTCCTTCTCTGTCGTCCCCATGGTGAATATCTGCACGATACCTGGATGGTTGAGCCGACCTACGGCGCGGGCCTCCCGCTGGAAGCGATGCCGGGTCGTTTCATCATCGGATAGATCGGTGCGCATGAGCTTGATCACGGCCAGCCGTTCGACCCCAACCTGGTCCGCCAGATAGACGACGCCCATCCCCCCGGCCCCAGCCTCCGGCGGATGCGAAACTGTCCGCCGATCACTCGGCCCGGGAGAGTCTCTTCTTGTTTATTACGACCTCTCACGGGAACAATTGTTACACGGGCGTCGGGGGAAGTGAAGGTCCCAGGGGGAACAAAGAGGATCAGGCCCCTTCTCCAGGGTCTGTCCCAATAATATCGATCGTTGACACCCCGAACTACTCCCCAGATACTCCACCCGATGCAGGAAAACAGCGAGGCTCCCGACTGTTCCATGCGATGGACGATTTTTTACCGAAGACTCCCGATGACGAGACAGACTCCGGTGGCCAGGTGGGCATTTGGCATCCTGGTCCTGTCGGTGCTCTCCTGCTCGGCCGTTCAGACCGGTCCCGCGGACAGGGCTGGCGGCGATCCGGGCCGGCAACTCGACACCCTGTTGGCGGGACTCCAGGCCGAGAATCGCTTCGTCGGTTCGGTCCTGGTGGCCTCGGGAGAGACGGTGGTCTTCCGGAAGTCATACGGCATGGGCGACCTGGAGAAAGGGATCCCAAACCATCCCGAGACGAAGCATCGCATCGGCTCGGTGACCAAGCAGTTCACCGCGCTGGCCATCCTGTTGAAGAGCATCCCGGGATCTGATGTTCGAGGCCCACAGCTCCGGAGAGGCGTTCTCGGAACAGGTGTCGTACGGATACGGTTGGTTCGTCGGACAGGAGTCGAATCACAAGGCCGTCTGGCATATCGGCGGCGCCCCGGGCTACACCGCGCTCTTGATGCGCTTCCCCGAGGACGATATCTGCATCGTGGTCCTCTGTAATGTTGGCGGCGGGTTCACGGCGATGCACGCACTGGCCGAACAGATCTCAGGTCTCGCATTCCGGTTGTCCATAGACTAGGAGGCTGTAGGAAATTGCTCCGCTGCCGTCCTATCCCCTGTGGGAGGCCCTTCATGCCCCGTTTAGCGAGACGTCGTCAACCTTGCGTCGCCGAACCCGTTGGTAGTACCTTGGGCCATTGGACACCGATAATCACATCATCGTGCTCTTGAACCTCGACAGGGGTTCGGAGGAGCAGACCGCGGCCCTGGCGGGGGCCCTCGGGATCACCGTCTTTGAGGCCCGACGCCGGGTGGCGCCGCCCGCACCCCGGGTCGTGGCGATCCGCGCAGACGCGGCTGCCGCTGCGCAACTCGCTGCGGTCCTGGAGGGGGCCGGATTCGCCGCCGCCATCCTCCGGCACAAGGACATCGACGGTGAGGGCGATCGCGTCCTCGTGCGCTCATTCACCTTCCACCCGGCCGGGCTCAAGGTGGAGACGCGCTCCGGCGACCACCGCGCGGTTCGATACGACCAGATCCGCCTGCTCTTGCAGGGACAGAACGTCCGGCAAGGCATGGAGACCGAGACCTCGTCCCGACGCCGGCTGGCCCTGGGCAAGGCCCTGGTCACCGGGGGCATGGTCATGACCAAGAAAGAGAAGACCTCGAAGACCACGGTGCACGAGACCGGAGGTCCGTTCCTCATGCTCTACGCGGACGGGCACCCGACCCTCTCGTTCAGGGAGGCCGAGCTCCAGTACCAGGGTCTCGGTGCTGCGCTCAAGCCCAGCCGGACGGCGAACTTCCGACGCCTGGTCGCAGCGCTGCGCACCAGCGCCGGCACGGCAAGATGGGACGGACAGCTCCTGACCGCAGCCGGCCAGCGCCACGTCCTCGGCGG
>CAZNWW010000131.1:0-842 GCA_964576155.1 uncultured Myxococcales bacterium
AGTCCTTGCCGCCCGCCGCATCCGAGAGCAGCACCGCGGTCATGAGACCCTGGGAATGGCCGCTCACCGCGCACAACTTGGACCAGCTCTCCGCGTGGAAGCCCGTATCCCGCGCTGCCAGGATATGGGCCGCCTGGGTCAGGAAGATCAGGGGCTGGGAGATGACCGAGGAGGCCAGGTAGGTCGCATCGACCGGGGGCTCCTCCTCCTCGATCCACCGGCAAAGCTGGACCGGGGTTTCGAGCCATCCGCTGTCGCGGGCTTCCGGGGTATCCGCCTCTTGCTGGAGCACGGCCTCGGCCCGGACGACCATCTCCATGATGTCGGGGTAGGCCAATGCGTTCCTGCGAAGTTCGCTCAAGTACTCACCGGCCTGGCCGGCAAAGAGGAATGCGGTGCGCTGCTCGCCTGCGCAAATCTGTCGTGCCAGATACGAAAGGTGTACGGTCATGGGTGTGACTCTCCCGTTGTCCTTATCTTCGTGCGCCGTCTTCGGAACGGCATGAGACTGCTGTGATCGGCAGCAAGTACGGGCATTCTCCATTGGTTTTTGCTGTCTGGCAACGTGAAAAAATGACGCCCTGCGACGACTCAGCGCGGCGAAAGCTCCCGATCCGAGTTCGGTGCGGAACGAGGATGAGCGGTCACGCTGATCTTCGGGACGTGGTTTTCAGAAGTTCCCGCAGGGATCCGAGTAGCCGCCAGGATCCTACGTTTTGGTTCCGGATGCAGAGTCAATGCAGCGTTTGACGATCGATGTTGGGGTCGACGAACTCCAGTTCGGAGTTTTGATGAAGTACTCCTGAATGCCATTCAAGAGGAGAAGGGGAAGTCATCCATCT
>CAZNWW010000131.1:852-1171 GCA_964576155.1 uncultured Myxococcales bacterium
ACTGTTGCCATCGGGAGGATTCAGTGATGTCCCATGGAATCAGACCGTTGTTCCAGGCTGGTCCGGACAGGCGACACTTGTTACCCTGGGGGTTCAATCGAGGAGTACAGGAATGAACCCAGGCAACATAGGAGCGGTCCGAGACCGGCGCCTCGAGGCGATGCGATTGGACCCGGGACGGGGTGGCTGTGGCATCCTGGCCATTGCGGAGCTGACAGCGCCCCCCTCCCATGAGGTAGTGGAGCTTGGACTCCAGGGCCTCGAAAATCTCGAGCATCGGGGCGGCACCCTGGGGGACACCGGGGATGGTGCGGGCTTG
>CAZNWW010000131.1:1181-8561 GCA_964576155.1 uncultured Myxococcales bacterium
TCTGCGGCCCGAGAGGAGCTTCTTCGAACGCTTCCTCCCCACCGGCCGCAGGTTGCACAGCGAGACCGAGCCCCTGATCGTCGGGACGGTCTTCTTCCAGCACGGGGAACGGAGCAGGCTCGCGTTCCAGCGGGAGATCAACCGGATCCTCAGCGGCGAAGGCCTGGCCCCCCTCGGATGGCGAAAGGTCCCAACGGACCCGAGCGCGCTGGGCCGGTACGCCCGGGACAACGTGCCACAGATCCACCAGCTGCTCGTGGCTAAGGGTCACCGGCGGGAGGCCCAGCTCTTTGCGGCTCTTCACAAGGTCAAGATCCGTATCGAGGCCCAGCTCTCCGGGTTCGTGAACGTGGTCTCGCTGGGGCCAAATACCACTGTGTACAAAGCGCTGTGTACCGCGTCCCAGCTCGGACGCTTCTACCCGGATCTCGAGGACCCCGACTTCTCGACCCGCCTCGTGATAGGCCATCGGCGATTCTCCACGAACACCCTGTCCAACTGGAACATCGTCCAGCCCTTCCACCTGATCGCGCACAACGGGGAGATCAACACCATCACGGCGAACTGCCGGGCCATCCACGATGCGGCGAGCGCGATCAACATGGGCGACGCCCTGATGAAACACGGCAGCGACTCCGCGCAGCTCGACCGGGTGGTCGAGATGATGGCGGCCCATGGCATCAACGGGATCGGGGAGGCCCTCCGTCGAATGATCCCGCCCTCATGGCTGGAAGATCTCGACGACGAGCGCGAGCGGCGCTTCTTCCGGGCCAACCGCCGGGCCTTCGGCACCATCGGGGCCTGGGAGGGACCAATCGCGGTGGTCGCTACCGACGGCAACCAGCTCGTCGCTGCGCTGGATCGAATGGGGCTCAGGCCCCTGCGGTTCCTCCGGACCAGCTCCGACCGGGTGATCGTCGCCAGCGAGATGGGGGCGATCCCGGTCCCGGACGAGTCTTTCCCTGTCGAAGGCCAGCTCGAGCCGGGGGGGATGCTCGTGGCGGATCTCGAGACCGGCGACTTCATCCCGCCGGGGGAGTCCATGTCCTGGATCCTCGAACGAACCGGCCTCAACTTCGAACATCTGGCCAGCGTGGACCTGCGCCTGATTACGACCAGTAAGGTGCACAGGAAGCTCCCGGTGAAGGCGCTCAACGGGTTCGGATGGACCCAGGAGCGGGCCAGACATCTCCGCCAGATGCTGCGACTCGGTAAAGAACCGATCTACAGCATGGGCAATGATCGACCCCTCGCTATCTTCAGCGAGAACAACTCCCGTCTCTACAGCTTCCTCCACCAGATCGTGGCAGTGGTGACCAATCCGCCCATTGATCCGATTCGGGAGGGCGGCGCCATGGACACGACCTGCTATCTGGGCCGGTCCCCTCGCATGAGCCTGTCCAGTGCCTATCAGTCATGGCCCCAGTACAAGCTCTCGCACCCGATCCTGACCAACGAGGAGGTGGACGCCATCATCGAGGGCTCCCAGGAGAACCTCGAGGCCAGGCGCCTGGACGCCACCTTCACGGACGACGGCAGGGCCCGCACCCTCGTCCGCCGAATCCACGAACTCACCGAGGAGGCGCTGGAGACCGTACGGGAGAAGGCCACATCCATCCTTGTCCTCTCCGACTTCGAGGCCACCCGTGGGAAACGACTGCCGCTCCCGATGCTGCTCGTGGTGAGCGCCATCCACCAGGCCCTGGCTGCAGCCGGGATGCGGCGGGACGCCAGCCTGGTGGTCGAAACCGGTGAGGTACACGAAGGTCATGATGCCGCCGTGCTCCTGGCCTACGGCGCCTCCGCGGTGAACCCCTATGCCATGCTCCACCTGGCGGAGGACCGGACCAAGGGCGACGAGGATCTCTCCGAGGTCGTTACACGGTCCATCGTCAACACGCTCACCAAGGTCATGTCCAAGATGGGGATCACGTCCTTCTCGGGCTACCAGGGCTCGGCGCTGTTCGAAGCCGTGGGGATCGCCTCCGATGTGGTGGAGTACTACATCCCGGACACGATATCCCGGGTCGGCGGGATCACCATGGACGATGTCTACGGGGATATCGTGGCCCGGATCAGCCTCGAGACGACATTGGTCAAGAACCTCAACGTCACCGTGTTCCGCCGGGAGGTGGTGAACGCGCTGCAGCTCGTGGCCCGAAACGGAAACACACAGGGAGACTATGACCGGTTCGTGGCCCTGCTCGAGGAGACCCCGGCGGTCTATCTGCGGGACATGCTGGAGATCCATCCGGGCCGCAGGCCGGTCCCCCTTGAGGACGTCGCCGACGTAGGGGAGATCATCCGATCGACCATCCACGGTGCGGCCATGTCCCACGGCGCGCTGCATTCCCTGGCCCACAGGTCCATCGCGGCCGCGTTCAACCACTTCGGTTCCCGGTCCAACTGTGGAGAGGGCGGAGAGGACGAGCGCAGGAATCCCGGGGGCGAGTGGGAGTCGGATCGAAGTCGGACCCGCCAGGTCGCGTCCGGCAGGTTCGGGGTGGACGCCAGATACCTGGTCGGCGCAGACGAGATCGAGATCAAGATCGGCCAGGGGGCGAAGCCTGGAGAAGGCGGTCATCTCCCCGGGGCCAAGGTCACCGAGGAAATCGCCAGGATTCGCAAGACCAGAGCCGGTGTGGACTTGATCAGTCCGCCCCCGCACCACGACATCTACAGCATCGAGGACCTGGCGCAGCTCATCTCCAACATCAGGGAGCTGCACCCGACGGGGCTCATCTCGGTCAAGGTCCCCAGCATCACCGGCCTGGGCACCATCGGCCTGGGCATCGTGAAGACCGGAGCGGACATCATCGTGGTCAGCGGGTTCGAGGGGGGGACCGGCGCTGCCAGCTCCAGCAGTATCGCCCACGCGGGGTTACCCCTGGAGCGCGGGGTGAGTGAGGTCCACCAGAACCTGGTCGCCGGCGGGATCCGGGACCAGGTCCGCATCCGGGCGGACGGGGGGATCAAGTCCGGCCTGGACATCGCCAAGATCCTCGCCCTGGGCGCGGACGAAGTAGCGGTGGGCACGCCCCTGCTGGCGGCGGAGAACTGTGTCTTCTGCCGAGGTTGCAGCAAGGGCGCCTGCCCCGTAGGGATAGCGACCCACGACGAGACACGGGTCTCGCTGCGGTTCATGAAGGACCGGATGGAGACCGACAACAGCTCCGCCACCGACCGATACGAGGAGGCGCGCAACGGCGTCATCCGGTACCTCGAGTGCATGGGAGAGCACCTGCGGCGAATCCTGGCCCGCTGCGGCCTGCGACATCCGAGGGAGCTGGTGGGACGGGTCGACCTCCTGGAGCAGGTCCAATCGGACACGCCCCGGTGGGACCGGCTGGACCTGACGGAGCTCCTCCTGGACTTCCGGGACAACGATGGGCCGGTCCCCGGGGACGTCGGAACCCGCACCGGGATCCCGTCCGAGCTCAACCAGGGGATCGTCGACGCGGCCGAGGCCTTCCTCTCGGGTGCTCGTCAGGATGGCAACCTGTCGCTGGCGCTCACCAATTCGGATCACGGGGTCGGAGCCACCCTGGCCGGCAGGATCGCCCGGGCCAGGGAGGAGAACGCCGGGGCGACCTTCGAAATCCGGGCAACGGGGTTCGCCGGGCAGGGGTTCGGCTTCGGAGCCACCCGGGGGATGGTCCTCAGGCTCGAGGGCTACGCCAACGACACCGTGGGTGAGATCATGGGGGAGGATGCGAAGATCGTCATCATGCCTCCCCGGGGGCGGACCACCGAAGGTCGCCCCCACCTGGTCGGAAACGCGGCCGCGTATGGTGCCACAGGAGGCACCCTCTTCGTCGCAGGTCGCTGCGGACAGCGGTTCGGCATACGCAACTCGAGGGCCACACTGGTTTGCGAAGGCGTGGGCAAATACGCATTCGAGTATATGACGGGCGGGACTGGCGTGGTCCTCGGATCCTGGGGCCCTTGCCTCGGATCCGGGATGACCGGCGGGGAGCTCTTCCTGTATGACCCCCAAGGAGAGAACCATCAGCGGCTCCACGCGGACGTGGCCGCCTCAAAGGTCGAAGGGAACCTCGATGCCGAGCGATCCCTGAACCGGATCCTGACAGAGTATCACGATGAGACAGGCAGCCTCCTGGCCTCGCACCTCCTCGACCACTGGGCCGAAGCCGTCCAGAAATTCCTCCACGTGCTTCGGGCAGACTGAGGGGGCCAGGGCCTCAGGCCACTAAAATGGATTCGATTCAATCAGAACCGGGAGCTTGTCGACCGGCCTCCGTCAATGTGGCCAAGTTCCCTGCGTTCGTAGTAAGATCAGCAATCGAAGATCGAGGCGATAGTGAGGTGACCGATGAAGAGTGCGCTGGGGTTCGTGCCCATGATCCTGATGATGGCGATGTCCCTTCCCGTCCGGGCACAGCCAGAAGAGCCTGTCGTAACAGAGATGGTGATCGATAAAAGCGATACGCCCCTCCTGCGGATCGAGGTCATCGCGAAGGTCCAACTGGCGGACTTCAAAATGAAGAAAGGCAAGAAATCCATCGCCGTGGGCAGTGGGCTCTCGGGCGAGGTACGGGCCACCGTCACCAACACCTCGGACGGCCCGGTCGTCATCGAGGATCTGGAAGTAGCCAACCTGGTGTTCGTCAACGTGAAGAAGGGGACGGAGTACGTGATGGTACACCCCTGCGCTGTGATGAGCACCTGCGGCCCCGACAAGAACCAGGGTCGTCGACTGGTGACCCTGGCACCAGGGCAGGCGCACGAAGCAACCGTGGATGGGTTCGGCTGCAGCGGATCAATGTGGAAGACCCCGCCGCCGGCTCTGTATCAGCTGCGATACCGTGTCCGGATCTCGCCGCCCAAGGGAGCTCCAGTGTGGTGCGGCCCCGAGGGCGATGCGACGGCCCCGGAGAGCGTCGCGGCCGCTCGCAAGGCCCTGGTGAGCGAGGAGTTCTGGCACGGGAGTGTGATCTCCGATGCAGTCGACGTCGACCTGCGCAAGGTCAGAACCAAATGGGTGGAGTAGGAGAATTGGGGAGAACGGCTACGGCTCTTTGTATGGGCGCACAATCTCGTTTGCCAGGTCGCGAACTGCGTCGGTCATCGGCTCTCCGGGGGGGTTGAGTACGTTCACGACTACACGTCGTTCGCCGTAGCACAGCTCGTAGCTCACGGATTCCCGGTACGGCTTGCCGGCACGGAACTCCGCGGCGCTGCGATTCGCGGCCTCTACATACAGGCAGGCTGGCTGGACATCGCACTTCTTCCGCACACGGAACAACATGATGTCGTCCAACGCGGGCCGATCGCGTTCGATATTGGCTTGTCCGCGCGCATCCTCCTCGGTCATGGTCTCCGCGCAGATCTCCTCCGACAACTTGGGCTCCGAAACAGCGATCAGCATCCCCGTTTCCTCGACCAGGTAGGCCGAAAAGGCCAGCAGGTTGTCCTGCAGCTTCCGAGGCCGCTGAACCACGGCTACTGGGAGAGGCCTACCTCGGCAGCGACCTCGGTGATGTGAGCTGTTGCGCTCGAGTCCCCGCAGCAGTCCTCGGCAGCGAGGTTGAAGCAGTCGTAGTCGACCTGGGGGTTGTAGTAGACAACCTCGAGGCCCTGGCGGACCATGGACAGTTGTTTCGTCCCGTGAACGTCGTGACAGGTCATGCAGGTTGCGCGGCTGTCTTTGCTGTGGGGCTCCCAGTCTGAGGTATAGAGATAGCCCGGGCCGCAGACTCCCTTGATGGAGAGGTGGTAGGCGTGGTGGTTCGTCGGTCCTGACTGGTCGTCTCTGAAGTTGGTCTCCAGGTTGCCCGACTGGACGTAGGGCGCAGTTTCATGACAGCTGAAGCAGAGGCGGAAATCGCCGGCATCGATGCCGGAGTTCTGGCAGGTGTCCTTGCGAGGGATCACCATCGGTTCCTCGCCGTCCACCAGCTTCAGCCGGTATCCGTTGCGATAATCATTCGCCTCCCCGGTGACCGCCAGGTATGAGTAGGTCCTCGCCTCACCGTCGATGTGGGTCGCCTGGGTTTCGTGGCAGCCTCCGCATGTCACGGCCGCGCCGGGGACGGTGCCTCCGCTCGCTGGATAGTTCACCTCTCCCGAGAGTCCATGACCCGTCCGATAGAATCCGTAGCCGAGGCTGTAGTTGGTCAAGAACCCCTCGTCGCCCACCACATTGGGCGCGTCGACGCCCTGGATCGTGGAGGGCGCCTCGTCATGACAGCCCGCGCACCATTTCTCCTTGCCCGGCTTCAAGTTCTCGCCGTCGTAAATCCCGTCCAGCCAGTTGGACCGGGCACCGATCACGGGGTCGTTCACCCCGTCATAGGTCCCTCCCGGGCTGTGGCAGGTGTCACAGACAGAGGTCGTGTCCAGGCCCAGACCGTCCGCCATCAGCGGCGGATCCAGCGTGCCGTGGCAGCCGAGGGTGGGTTCTCCGCAAGAAATGGCGGGGCCGAAGGCTGATCATTGTCGACGCACACCGCAGGTCGGCTCTAACCGGTGTCCGAAGACCTCGAGATCGATATCTCGAACGAATGGCAAGAGGCGACGGAGCCACTCATCCTCGAGGCCTGAGCGGATCAAAAGATCCTCGTAACGCTCATAGAGGAGACATTCCGTGCAGAATTGACGCAGGCCCACCTCGTCGCAGGCGACCAGGCGAAAGTACAAGGCCTCCGTGAACAGGGGAGAGGGGCTCTGCCGGGCGGCCCGATGGGGGCTCGGGGGATGGCAAGCGAAGCAGGAGAGGAGAACAGTCGACCCCGTCTCCTTCGCCAGACATCCCTGGAGTTCCCGAAAGGACGATGACTGGATCCACTCCCAGTACTCGGTCAGGAGTTCTACGTGATCCGCGTTCGTGTCCGCTCTTGAGTCGACGAGGCGACGCCAGACACGCTGTGCCCGACAGTACGCCGCCCCGAGGAGCTGCTGCGCCTCGGGCCCGAGGGTCGTAGGGTCTTCGTCCAACAGGACATCAGAGCCTGGTGCGCTGGATGCACCTGTATTCCGATAGGCAGCGAAGGCCTCCCAGGCAGCGAGGATTCCGACGGCCGGGGAATGGCCGGGGGCAGCATCCACGGCACCAGCCGCGACGGCTCCGGCGGCGATGGCAAGGGCCTGGATGACGCTATCCTCTGGGACGAGTACCCAGCCCTCACCGGCGAGGAACCTCCCGCGATCATCGCAGACGAATCCGCCACCAACGGGCTGCAGCCCGTCGAACTCCACCCCGGTCGGGCCGCCGATGGCCGCGGAGGTCGGGGTTGGGCTCGGGGACACGAGACGGCCCGAGATTGGACGCGGCGGAGCGGCGGGGTCATTGGGAGTCAGGACGAGAACCCAGACAGGTCCGGTTGCGGCTGGAGAACTTGGTCCGGGGTCTGGTCCCTC
>CAZNWW010000132.1:0-8551 GCA_964576155.1 uncultured Myxococcales bacterium
TGCGATCCCTGGCCCTCATGGGTGTCGCGGAGCCGAAACACCTGGACGCGCTCTATCTGGCCGCATCCGGACTATCCGCGCCCCGCGGCCGCCCGGTGCCCGTTTACGCCCGCGCCTGGCTGATGGAGGCATTCCACGCTTTGGACCCATCGGATGTCCGGATCGAGGAGCTGCACCACGGTCTCCGAGAAGCAGCGTTGGAGCGTGGGAACGGGATCACCTTCCCCGAGGACCCTGCCGCCATCATCCCAGGTTCTCTGCACACCCCCGACCACACCGACGCAGTGGTCCTCCACGCGCTCGTGACCACGCGCCCCTCGGACACCCTTATCCCGCGGATCGCATCGGGGCTCATCGGGGCGATGACCAATGGCCGCTGGTCGACCTCTCGGGCTGATGCCTGGTCGCTCCAGGCCCTGGCCCGCTACTATGACGACGTCGCCAAGGTCCGGCCCTCCTTCGAGGTCCGCGCGTGGCTCGGAGATCAGATGATCATGGGCATGCGATTCCGTAAACCGAGGGATCACGCCCGAGGGCGGGTGCCCATGGCGAAGCTTGTGGGCCTCTCCGAGGAGATGATCCGCATCGGCAAGCGGGGGGACGGGCGCCTCTTCTACCGCATTGCCCTTACCTCGGCGCCGGCCTGGGCACCAGCGACACCAAAAGACCACGGCCTTCGCGTCGAGCGCACGTGGTCCCTCGTCGGCCAGGCCCGTGCAGCGGATCGCACCGGGCCCTTCCGCGTCGCGTTCCGGGAGGGGGATCTCGTACGATTGCGGATCCGTATCCTCGCTCCGGAGATCCGCCGTCGAACGATCGTCGACATCCCCATCCCCGCGGGACTCCAGCCCGTCACCGGTACGACCGCCGCCGCGTCCTCCCCCACGGCCTGGGACGCAGTGGAGAACCTGGGGCACGAGATCCACTTGTTCCAGGATGTCATGGCTCCCGGTGCATACGAGTACACGACGACCCTCCGTGCCGCGACCCCCGGCACATGGCGCGCTCCGCCTGTCCATGCCCACGCCCGGCATAACCCCGGAGTATCAGGGAAGAGCGCGTCCGAGGTGATCGTCATCACACCATGAGGTACCCCTTTCCGGTTGACTTTCACAAGGGGACCACCAAACATTGAACGGACCCGAACCGACCGGAGGCACCATGCGGAACATTTTGATCATCCTCGCCACGGTCCTCCTCGCCGCGTCCTGCAGCGCTGCGGCCGGAGACAGCTGGGCGGACAGAGTGACCCTATCCGCAATTGAGGCCAACCTGAACCCCAGCGAGCTGGAGAGGCTCCAGGATCTGGACGACCCTCTGGCGGTCACGGATCACCCCGAGGATGTGCAGCTGAAGGCTGTCCGGGTGGATCCGGGCGATCCGATCAAGGGAACACCGGAGGCCCCGGTGACCATCGTGGTCTTCTCGGACTATCAATGCTCCTTCTGCAGCCGCCACGAGGGCACCATCGCAAATATCAAAGAGGCCTTCGGAGATCAGGTGCGGGTCGTCTTCAAGCAGTTCCCGCTCCAGTTCCACCGTGAGGCCCGGCCCGCGGCCATCGCCGCCCTCGCGGCGGGCGAACAGGGGAGGTTCTGGGAGATGCACTACAAGATCTTCGGGAACGCCCGCTCCCTCTCTCGTGAGAACTACTTCAACTGGGCCATGGAGTTCGGGCTCGATCTGGGAGAGTTCGAGACTGCGCTCGCTTCAGAGAAGGTCGCCGCGCAGGTGGATCGGGACGTAGCTGCGGGTGGCGAGTACGGCGTCCGTGGCACCCCCGCCACCTTCATCAACGGCGTCTTCGTCTCCGGCGCCCAGCCCTATTCGAAGCTCGAAGAGCTGGTCCTCCTGGGCCTCAAGCGGGCCTATGTCCTCCTGCACAAGGGCGTCCCGGCCGACGAGATCTACGACACTCTCATCAGCCTCCAACCCACCCCGGGCGGCAGCAAATCCAAGCCCAAGCCCAACCGCCCCGGCTACCTCCACAACGACTGGAAATAGGTTCCTGGAAAGTGGCGCTTACTCAGCGTCGACGAAGGCCTTGATGTACTGGGCACGCTCGAAGAGCTCGGGCTTCTCGGTGTGGAACCGGGAGAGACGGCCTCGGAACGCGCTCACGGTGGCGAAGCCCTTCTCATCCATCCAGCCCACGAGACCGTCGGTGATGGTCCGCAGGTGATCCACTCCATGGCGATAGAGGGCTGAGGTTACCTGGACAGCGGTGGCGCCGGCCAGGAGCATCTTGGCCGCGCCCGCTGCGTCGTGTACGCCTGTGGAGGAGCAGAGGTCACAGCCCACCCGTCCATACAGCAGGGCCAGCCAACGCAGCGGCAGGAGGTGCTCATCGGGGCTGCTCAGGGAGAGCCCGCCGGTGACATCCAGCCCGTCTACGTCCACGTCCGGGTGGAAGAACCGGTTGAAGAGCACCAGGCCATTGGCGCCGGCCTCCTCCACCTTGGTGGCCATGCGGAAGATGTTGGTCAGGTACGGGACCAGCTTCATCGCTACTGGGATGGAGATCTCCGCCCGGACCTTGCGGACTGCGTCCAGGTATACCCACTCGATGTCCTCGGAGGTCTTGGATGGATCCGTGCCCAGGACGAAGACGTTGAGCTCCAGGGCCCTTGCGCCCGCTGCCTCGATCTTCCGTGCGAAGCCTGTCCAGCCTTCGGGGGAGGTGCAGTTCACGCTGGCGATCACCGGGATGGAGACCTTGGTGGCAGCAGCCTCGAGGAGCTCCAGGTAGAACCTGGGGCCATACTCCATGGCCGCGTCCGCCTGGAGGTGCTCCATAGCCTCAGGATGCGCGTAGGCCGCCATGGCCGCAGTGGTCTCTTCGTACTCCATGCGGATCTGCTCTTCGAACAATGACTTGACCACCACCGCGCCGGCGCCCGCGTCCGCGCAACGTTGGATGCCGGCGAGGGTCTTGGTCAATCCGCTCGAACCCACGATGAGTGGAGAGTCCAGCTCCAGACCCAGGTACCGCGTCTTCAGCTCCGCCATGTTCCGCCTCATTCTCAGGTGCTCGTCCCGCCCGGCGGTGCCGGACGATGCGACATTGCCACAGACAACCCCCGGGATCAACCGGACCCGGCCCCGCCCCGGCGTGCCCAGAGGACGATCATCAGGGGCGGGGTCATGGGGATGGCCAGGATGAACGCCTTCGCAAAGTGGCGGCGGAACCTGAACTCCGCGATCCCCGCCGCGTTGAGGCTCACCATCACGTAGGCAGCGAGGGCGATACCCCAGTTCCGACCGACGACGTCCACGGTGGCGGGCCACCAGGCCCCGATCTCGAGGCCGCCATAGAACCCATAGAGGGCTGCACCGACGAACCAGAGAGCCCAGCACGCAGCCGCTGCACCGCCAAGCGCGCAGCCCCGGGTGACGACGCGCACCCAGGGTGCGGGCGCGTCCTCGTTCACCTCGGGTGTGGGCCGCGCTGCGACCTTCCCGGCCAGGCGGGCCCGCTCCTCCTCGCCGAAGAGGAATCGGGGCTTCAAGAGGATCGATATCACCGGCAGCAGCACCACCGCGGCCAGGAGGCAGGAAGCGATAGAGAGGGTCAGGAGGAAGCCGAAGAAGTAGATCGGCAGGAAGTTCGAGAAGAGCATCACGCTGAAGCCGATGATCACCGACAGCGCGTTGACGATGATCCCACGACCCGAGCCGTTGAGGGTCTGGCGCACCGCCTCCCAGGGATCGTCCTCGTGCGCGAGGGCCTCACGGAAATGCCACAGGAAGTGGATCGTGTAGTCCACCCCGACGCCGATGAGGATGCTGGAGAGCATCACCGTCGCGACGTTCAGCTCGATCTCCATGAAACCCATGAGGCCGAAGACCGTGAGCATCGCCGAGACCAACGGAAAGGCCACCATGACGCCGGCGACAAAGGACCGAAAGAGCACCGTTGTGATGAGTATCACGAAGAAGAGACTCACGGCGAGGCTGATTACCTGGCCCCGGACGATGAGATCCACGAGAACCCCGAGGACCGACACGAAGCCCGTCACCACAGGGAACAGGTCGGTATCCTGGTGCTTCTGGAGGTAGGCCTCGGTCGTCTCGACGAGGGCCTTCTGTTTAGTGCTGCTCGTGGACATGACCCGCGCGGCGATCTGGGCCTTCGTGTAGTCGAACTCCACCAGATGATCGAAGTCCGACGGGTCCCCGCCCATGGAGTAGAGGAGCAGAAAGTCTCCAATCACATTGCGCCGCGCCGGCAGGCGGTACTCGTCCTTGTCGTTGCCATGGAAGGCCTGGTTCATCCGCTTGATCGGCTGCACGATGGAGGTGACCTGGGAGACGAGCGGCTGCTCACGGAGGAACTCCTCCACCTCCTCCATGCGCGCCAGAACCTCAGGATCCCTGATGTCGCCGTCCACCACGACGTTCATCTGTACCGAGCCGCCGAAGATCTTGTTGACGTGCTCGTTGGCCTGGCGGACAGGGTCGCCTTCGTGGAAGTAGTGGACGGGATCCGTGTCCACGACGATCTTCGGGATCCCCATGAGGGAACCGATGCCGATAGCCACCATGACC
Organism: uncultured Myxococcales bacterium; assembly: GCA_964576155.1. Lineage (GTDB taxonomy): Bacteria > Myxococcota_A > UBA9042 > CAIXZC01 > CAIXZC01 > CAZNWW01. The sequence goes on from CAZNWW010000132.1 coordinate 4,549, forward strand.
GCTGTCAGCTTCAAGCCGTGACGCTTCAAGAGCCCTGCGAAGCCGTTGAGTACCCTGGTCATGGGGCCGTGGCGAAACCGCTCGATCGCGGCTGGGGGCTTCGGGAGAATAGCCAGCATCGCCGGGATGAATGTGAGGGTCAACACGAACGCGACCACGATGCCGAACGCGGAGATGAGGCCGACGACCCGGGCCGACGGGATCACGTGGGAGGTCAGGGTCAGGAACCCCGCTACCGTGGTGAGGCCCGCAGCTAGGACCGGGATGGACAGGGAGCGGGTGGCCAGCATCGCGTTTATCTTGGCGTCCCCGTCGGGCGTTCTCCCGACGCGACCCAGGTAATGCGACACCAGATGGATCCCGTAGTCGTTGGCGATGGCGACGAGCATCACGGGCATGATCACCGTGATGAACCGCACCTTCTCCCCTGACAGCCCGAGCATCCCGAACGCGGAGATCACGCTCAGGATGACGACGAGCAGCGGCAGGATGGCCCCAAGCCAGCTCCAGAAGCTGACCACCAGGAGGCCGATCATAAGGACGATGCCCAGGGGCAGGAAGAGCCGCATGTCCCCCTGCATCCCGGTGGTGACCGAGATTCGGGTCATGGGCAGACCCACGATCAAGGCGTCGTCGAGACCAGACGCGTCCACCGCGCCTTGGACCGCAATAACGAGCTCTTCGTCGTCGAAGTCTTCCTCAGGGAGGATGATGAAGGAGCAGTACCGGAGGTCCTCGGAAACGATGGTGCCCGTGAAGAGGCTCTCTGCCCGGATCCTGCGGACCGCCTCCCTGCGCTCTTCGGGCGTCTCCGGTGGGTTGTCGGGGTCCAGAAGGTCTACGGGCTTGAAGCTTCGATCCCGGGCCTCCAGGTACTTCATCTCGAAGATCGACAGGACCCTTGAGACACCGTTCAGTTGGTCCAGGGCTTGGTGCAGCCCGTAGAGAGTGCCCACGGTTTCCGGTGCCAGGAGGTCTCCTCGAAGTCCTTGAGGTTGACCCACTCCGGCATGTCCTGGGGCAGCATGTTGCGGATCACGGGATCCATCTCCAGATACTGCATATTCCAGCCCAGACCGGCGACGACCATCAGGGTGACCGCGATGACGAAGCGGGGGCGTGAAACGACGAAGCGTAGGAGACGTTCGAACATGGGCGTGGACTCCCGTATTCAGGGCCATGTACCTTCGAACTTCCGGTCTATCATTATTTCCTAAAGCCGACCAGTCCCGGGGACGTTACCTGACTTCGATTTGGGGGGGGTCGGAGGATGCCTTCTCCGGGGGGGGAAGGAGCCCATGGCTCTGTTAAGCATCCTCCGAACCAATGACGAGCCCTCGCCCGGGTAAAATCTGGCGAGGGCTTGTCTGTTTAACAAGGTCCGTTGGAACTCAGCGCAGCTTCTCCGGGTTCAACCCCAGCAGCTCCGGCGCCACGAAGCGTCCGTCCTTCCGGATCAGCCTGCCGTCGAAGAAGATCTCACCGCCGCCGAAGTCCGGCGTCTGTATGCTCACGAGGTCCCAATGCACCGCGGAGGTGTTGCCGTTGTCGGTCTGGTCATAGGCCTGGCCGGGGGTCAGGTGGAAGGACCCGCCGATCTTTTCATCGAAGAGGATGTCCAGCATCGGCGTGTCGATGTAGGGGTTGAGGCCGAGCGCGAACTCCCCGAAGTACCGGGCCCCCTCGTCGGTGTCGAGGATCTGGTTGAGCGCGTCGTCGTCCCCGTCGCAGGTGGCGGTCTCGATGCGACCGTCCTTTATCTCGAACCGGATCCCACGAAAGAGGGTCCCCAGGTACATGGAAGCAGCGCTGTAGGTGATGACACCGTTCACCGAGTCCCGCACGGGGCAGGAGTAGACCTCGCCGTCGGGGACGTTGCGGTGACCGTCACACTTCACAGCGCCGATGCCTCTGATGCTGAACGAGAGCTCCGTCCCCGGCCCCTTGATCTCCACCTGGTCCGTCGCGGTCATGAGTTCGACCAGGGGATCCATGGCCTTCGACATTGCCTCGTAGTCCATGGTGCAGACGTCGTAGTAGAAGTCGGCGAAGGGTTCGGTGGCTTTCTGCGCAAGGACGGCCATCGCGGGGTTCGGATACCTCAGTACGCACCACTTCTTCTCCTTCACCCGCACGGAGTGGACCTCGTCCCAATAGGCCTTCATGAAGCCCTTGGATCGGTCGGCGTCCACGTCCGCGTGGTCGAAGGGGTTGTTGGACCCCCTGACGGCCACGTACGCGTCCACAGCCTGCATGATGTCCTTGTGGAACGCCCCCCATTTCTGGAACTGCTCATCCCCTGCGTTCTTCACAAAGTACCTGCTGACGTCCTCGTCATTGTAGTACCAGAAGGGCACCCCGCCTGCCTTCGTAGCCGCAGCCACCAGCGCCCGCCCCAGGTCCAGCGCCTCGGTCCCCTTGACCTCGATGTAGATGATCTCGGCCGGCTTCAGCTCGACGCTGTATTCCACCAACATCTTCGCCAAGCGCTCGTTTCGTGGATCGATCATGTGCCCACCTCCTTGCAGCAACTTAGCCGGTCACAGCGAAGCATTCAATGAGCCTGTAAATCTCCGTCCGGAATCCGAGCCGGGAGCCCGCGACCAGGCTCGGATTTCGGGTCGCTGGCTTCCTGGATCGGAGATGTCCGTCCAGCCCCGACGCTGCACTACTGCTTGTCCAGCAACGGCGTCGGCATGGGCATCGGGTGCTCGTGCCAGCCCATCTCCCATTCACCGGTCTTCTTGTTCAGAATGTACTGCTCCGCCCCACCCGTGGCCCCATCGGTCGAGGGGTGGGTGACGATGATCTCGTAGGTGTCGCCCTTGTCGGTGACGACGAAGTCGTCGGTCACGGCGAACGCGGCCTTGAACTTCTCGATGACCGGAGGATCCTGGACACTGGGATCCGGCGGAGCGGACGCACCCATCAGGAGCGCAGCGAGAAAGATCGTGACGTTCATACGTTCCTCCGAAGTGATCGGCCCTCGGATTCTACAGGATGGGCGGTCACTTGACAGCGCTGTTGCAATTCATAGCCATTTTGGCTGACTATTGCCGCACACGGTAGGAGGTATGCCCATGGGAACCCGGACCATCATCTGGCTCGTGGCGATCGCCGTATCGGCGTCAGGCTGCTACACCACGAAGACCTACAACAAGCTCCTGGGCAAGCACGACCGTTGTCAGGCCACCCTGGCCAAGAAGGTGTCCTACATCGTCGAGCTCCAGGACGAGATCAGGCAGCTGACCATGGAGCGGAAGAAGCTCCTGGACGAGAAGGCCAGGATCCTCAGGGACAAGGCCAACCTCCAGAGCTCCGTCGAGGAGATGGAGGTGGCCCTCGAGGAGCTGGAGCGGCGCAAGGCCGAGGTGGACAGACGTCTGGGTGAGTTCCGCAGCCTCCTGGCGCGGTTCCAGGCCATGGTGGACGCGGGCAAGCTGAGGGTGAAGATCGTCAAGGGCCGCATGATCGTCGAGCTGGCTTCGGACATCCTCTTCAACTCCGGCTCCGCTACCCTCGGCAAGGAGGGTCGCGAGACCATCGAGGAGGTGTCGATGCTCCTCGCGTCGATCCCGGAGCGGGCGTTCCAGGTGGCCGGGCACACAGACGATGTCCCGATCCGTTCAGCCCGCTTCCCCTCCAACTGGGAGCTCTCCACCGCCCGGGCCGTGACCGTGGTCAAGGCCATGGTGGCCGCGGGGATGCCGCCTGAGCGGATAAGCGCCGCGGGCTATGCGGAGAACCAGCCAGCCGTGGAGAACTTCGACAAAGAGAGCAGGGCAGCGAACCGGCGCATCGAGATCGAGGTGGTCCCGGATCTCTCAGCTATGCCCGGCTTCGACGAGCTCCAAAAGCTGCACAAGTAACCCCCCATGCAGGAGAATGACAGCCGATTCAAGATGACCCCCGAGCTGTGGGTGGTCTCCATCGCCATCAACGCATCCGCGCTGTACTGGTACCACGGGCGCAAGGGCGGGCTCCTGGACACCGCGGCGGCCCT
>CAZNWW010000133.1:0-8547 GCA_964576155.1 uncultured Myxococcales bacterium
GTGCTGGACCGGAACGTCCACGTATGGCAAAACCCTGCCCCCTGCCCCCAGACGCTCCAGGAGGGCCTCCGTGAGGCCGTCGGGGTAGAGATAGAGCAAGCGCACCCAACGCAGGTCGGGGACCGATTCCAGGCGGTCCAGGAGCCCCGGGAGGCCATCCTGTCCCTGGAACCGGGAGATGTCCTGGCCGATGAGTGTGACCTCCCGGACCCCCGACGCTGCGAGGCGGGCGACCTCATCCACCACCGCACCCGGATCCCGGTCCCGCCGGGGCCCCTTGATCGAGGGGATCGTGCAGAACGCGCAGGTCCGGGAGCAGCCGTCGGAGATCTTCACGTAGGCTCGGTGGGGCGTGTCGGGCAGAAAACGGGGGGCGCCGGGCGCCGGGAGGAAGCAATCCCCTCCCTCCCGGGACACAACCCGCGGGGCGCCGCCGTCGACCAGCCCGTCCAGGAGCGCGGGGAGGTCCCCCGCCTGCGCAGCGCCGATGAACAGATCAACCTCCGGCAGCTCTGACGCCATGTCCCGGCCGTGCTGCTGCACCATGCATCCGGCCACGACCAGCCGTGTCCCCAGCCGCGCCGCCTTCACCTCGGCCAGCTCCAGGACAGCGTCCACGGACTCCTGCTTCGCGTCCCCGATGAAAGAGCAGGTGTTCACCAACAGGAGGTCCGCGTCTTCGGGCTCCGGGACCACCTCCCAGCCCAGCTCGTGCAGGGCCCCGGCCATGACCTCGGAGTCGACGCGGTTCTTGGGACAGCCGAGAGACAGGAGGAAGAGGCGGCGACTCATTTAGGCGGCGCAAGGGGGTTGGACAGATCCTCCACCCGTACCCCCTTGGGGGCCTTGAAGTGGAAGTCCTTGGTCTTCAAGGGCGCGTAGCTGAGCTTCGTGAACCGGATCCGCGATTCGTTGTCCGCAGGGTCGATGACGATGGTCGCCTTGATCTCGAAGGTCTTCGGATCCGCAAGGAGGTGGACCTCCTTGAAGGTCTGCTCATCACCCCGGGGCTTCAGCACGAGCCGCAACAGGCCATCCTCCGGTCCCCCCGTGGACAGGTGAAAATCCTTCTCCAGATCTCCCTCGCCATATAGGAACCGCAGCGCATAGAAGAGGTCCGAGTCCTTCACCAGGAGCTTGTAGGCCAGGGCGCTCTCGGGGATGTAGTTCCACAGGACCTCCCCGTTGCTGATGTAGTAGACCTTGTCCGGCTCCAGGTAGTCCCACCGCATCAGCCCCGGCTTCTTAAAAAAAACGCGGCCACGTTTTTTGAGGGGACGATCAGGGAGATTCGGCCGCTCGATCTCCTGGGTGAACTCTGCGGCGAAGTCCTGCTTCTCCTTGTAGAAGCCCTGGACACCGGCGGCCAGGGCCCCTGGATCTCCCGCGGGGGCCAGGGCCAGCAGCAGGGTGAGGATCGTAGCGTTCATGTCGCCCTCCTCTTGTCTTGGGGCACTCCCTGGTAGAACGCACCAGGGCGCAGGACATTCACTGTCAGGCGCGCGCGGCGTCAGCCGCTGACCGGATCCGGCCGATGACGTCGCCGTAGTCCGGCGCCTTGAACACCGCAGACCCCGCCACCAGGACGTCAGCCCCCGCCGCGGCTGCGGCTGCCGCGTTCTGTGGCTTGATTCCGCCGTCCACCTCGAGGTGGGCCGTGGAGCCGCGAGCATCCAGGGCCCCCCGCAGACAGGCGATCTTCTCGAGGCTGTGGTCGATGAAGCCCTGCCCCGCGAAGCCCGGGTTCACGGACATGACCAGGACCAGGTCCACCAGATCGAGCACCTGCTCCACCGCATTCCATCTGGTAGCGGGGTTCAGGGCCACGCCTGGGCGTGCGCCCAGATCCCGGATCCAACGCAGGGTCCGATCCAGGTGGGTGCAGGCCTCCACGTGGACCGTGAGGAGATCCGCGCCGGCCTTGATAAAGAACTCGAGGAGGTGATCCGGCTCTCGCACCATCAGGTGCACGTCCACGGGTATCTTTGCTGCATCGGCCACGCCCTCGAGGACGACGGGGCCGACGGTGATGTTGGGCACGAAGTGCCCGTCCATCACGTCGAAGTGCAGCCAGTCTGCGCCGCCAGCCTCCACCGCGCGGATCTCATCGCCCAGGTGGGCGAAGTCCGCGGAGAGGAGGGAGGGCGCTATGAGGGTCCTTTCCATGGCCTGGGAGTATTCGAGAGGGGCGCTGGCCTGTCAAGACGATTCATGGTATTTCCCGGGGTTGCAGCCGGGAGGCGGGATGCGCATCCGACGGATGACCGCGCAGGATCTGGACCGGGTGATGGAGATCGAGGCCGCCTCGTTCGCGGACCCATGGACCCGGGCAATGTTCGTGGCCGAGCTGGCCAACGAACTCTCACGGAACTACGTGGCCGAGCAAGACGACCGGACGGTGGGCTTCGTCATCGCCTGGGTGGTGGCGGACGAGACCCACATCCTGGACCTCGCCGTGGACCCGACCCTCCGCGGCGACGGCGCCGGCCGGGAACTCACCCACGCCGTCATGGAGGCGGGGATACGGGAGGAGGCGTCCTACGCGGTCCTGGAGGTCCGGCGCTCCAACACCTTTGCCAGGCGCCTGTACCGTGACATGGGCTTCCGGATCGTCGGGCGACGGCCGGGGTACTACCAGAACAACGGAGAGGACGCGCTCGTGATGATGGCGGACCTTGCAGGATGGGAGGCGGAGTGGTGCTGACCCGGCAGCGACGGCCCCATCAGCAACCCGCCGATTCCCTGGGGCGCATCCTCGGGGATGGTCCGATCCTGGCACCCCTCTGCGGGATCTCGGACTCTCCCTACCGAATGATCTGCCGGGCCTATGGCGCGGGGCTGGTCTTCGGCGAGATGGTCAGCGCGGAGGGCCTGGCCTACGGCTCAGCGGGGACCTGGCGCATGCTGCGTTTCCACCCCGAGGAGATGCCCCTGGTGGTGCAGCTCTCCTCGGCGGATTGCCGCGCCATGGCCGAGGCCGCACGGATCGTCGCTGACCTGGACGTGACCGCGATCAACGTCAACATGGGCTGTCCGGCGCGCAAGGTGGTCAAGGGTGACAAGGGCGCGGGCCTCATGCGGGACCCTGACCAGGCCGCACGCGTTGTCGAAGCCATGGTGACCGCGGTGGACCTCCCCATCACCGTTAAAATGCGATCGGGCTGGGACGCTGAGTCGATCAACGCGGTGACCCTCGCCCGGCGGGTTCAGGACGCGGGCGCGGCCGCGGTGATCCTGCACCCGAGGACCAAGGCTCAGGCATACAAGGGCCGGGCGGACTGGTCCCTGATCCGCGAGGTCAAGGAGGCCCTGACCATCCCGGTGGTGGGCAACGGCGACGTGATCGACGGCGAGACGGCGAAGCGAATGGTCGAGGAGACAGGTTGTGACCGCGTGATGATCGGCCGCGCCTGCTTCGGCCGACCGTGGATATTTTCGGAGATCCGGGCCGCGCTGGAGGGCCGACCGCCCCCGCCCCCGCCGGATCCCGCCGAGATCATGGAGATCATCGAAGCCCAGCTCTCGGGGAGCCTCGAGGACGTCCCGCACATTGTCGCGGTGCGGGCGATGCGCAAGCACATCCTCTGGTACTCCAGGGGGCTTCCAAACGCGGCTGCGTTCCGGCACCATCTATGCGGACAGGACACCGCGGCGAACCAACTCGAGGCCTGCCGCCGCTTCTTCCTGGATCAGGACCCTGGTAATGGACCGGAGGGATCATGACCGACGATCGCGAACGCCTCGAGGATCGGATCAGGGCCATGCCCCTCGGGCGCCTCATGCGGATCCGTCTGGATCCCCTGATCCGAACCGCGGACGGGGGCGACACCCCCCTGCTCACCATGGCGGTATCCCACGTGGAGCGGGCCCTCATCGAGGCCGCCCTGGAGCGCACCGGCGGACACAAGGGAGCGACCGCAGAGCTCCTGGGGATCCATCGCAACACCCTCCGGCAGAAGATCCTGGACCACGGCCTCGGCGCGCCCGGTCGGCGCAGAGCGCGGCGGTGAAGGACGGCATGGGCGGGGACATTCGGACCTGGACCCTCATGGAGGTGCTCCGCTGGACCGCGGGGCGCTTCGCCGACGCGTCAGACACCCCGCGCCTGGACGCAGAGCTCCTCCTGGCCGAGGTCCTGGAGCTCGGTCGTGTGCAACTGTACACCCAGTTCGACCGGCCCCTGGACGCGCCGGAGCTGGAACGCTTCAAGGCCCTGGCCCGTCGCCGAATCGACGGGGAACCCATAGCCTACATCCTGGGCCGGCGGGACTTCTGGGGCCGAACATTTTGCGTGGATCCCCGGGTGATGGTGCCCCGGCCCGAGACAGAGCTCCTGGTGCAGGGTGCGCTGGAAGCGGCGCCCGAGGACGAGGAGATCGTTGTCGTCGACCTCTGCACCGGCTCCGGCAACGTGATCATCTCGCTCCTCGACGAGCGGCCCCGCTGGCGGGGGATCGGCGTGGACGTCTCAGCGGATGCGCTGGCGGTCGCCGGGACGAACCGGGAAGGGACAGACCTCGAGGATCGATTTAACCTGGTGGAGGCGGATCTGCTGGGCGGGGTCGACGTCGATCCCCGCCCCATGGTGATCACCGCGAACCCGCCCTACGTCCCGGACAAGGACTGGGAGGGGCTCGCACCCGACGTACGTGATCACGAGCCTCGATCGGCGATCACCGCAGGCGTCGACGGCCTGGACGTGATCCGGCGTCTCCTGCCTGCAGCGGGAGAGTCTCTCGCCCCCGGGGGGCGCCTCCTCATGGAATACGACGGCCGGGATCAGACCCCCGAAGTAGAGCGCCTCGCCCGGGACGCAGGCTTCGAGGAGATCACGATCGTAAAGGACCTGGCTGGATTGGATCGGATGCTGTCGGCTAGAGTACCTGGTTAACGTTTCTCTAGAGTACGTCGGCTTCGAAGCCTGCCGCCACTGCGGGGCCGAGATCTATGAGCACTGAGCCGTTGCTCTCCTCCATACGGAGGGAGAGGGTCCCGAACTGCTCCAAGAGACCGGTCCGCACCCGGGCCCGGACCGTGGGCATCGCGGTTCCCTCGACGATTTCCACCGCAAGGGGCAGGCGCCCCGCTGTGGTGTCCAGGGAGAGGTCACCGATGTCCTCCGCACCGTCTCCGGTGATGATGAGCCACGAGTGGGTCTCGCTCAAAGGCTCCAGGCGGATCTCCTCGAGATCCACCAGGGCCTCACCCGCGACGAAGATCGGCTGGTCGCAGACCGCGCCCTGTCCTCCCTTGGACTCCAGGGTCAGGAGGTACTCCCCCGCATGGAGGATCTCCTCGGGGAGGGGGATCTGGATGCGCAGCACGCCATCCTGGTCTGCCTCGGGGAGGGAGAGATCCCAGACCACGTGCTGGGTCCGGGTGAGGGAGAGGAGGCGGGCCCGCACGGGGCCCTCCAGATGACGAATCGTGACACCCAGGCCGCCGCCGCCGCCGCCCTCCACCACCGCTGAGGCGGGGAGAACCAGCTCGGAGACCGGCGCGTTCTTACGGATGCGGATGTGATGGTCCGAGAGATAGCGCCGATCCCCTGCGTCCACTTCGAGGATGCAGCGGGGCGCGGTGATCGGTGCGTTGGCCGGCACCGCCCAGGCGTGGCCCGTGCGCGCTGGGTGGATCCAGACCGGAGGCCCGAGCTCCAGGCGCTCCTCGTCGCAGACCAGGGCCGCGGCGGTCACATCCGCAGGGACCGGGGTCACCGCGTACAGGGGCGGAGGATCATCCACTCGCAGGAGACGGGGGCCTACCCACACCAGGGGAACCGGCTCGTCCGCAGCCGGGGCGGGGACGATCTCCTGGGCCATGGCTGGAACGCTGAAGGAGACCGCAATGACGATGAGGAGCGGGTTGATGGCTCTCGTTGGTCTCATGGCTCCCACGGGTACGGCAGCTTGCCGGACAGCTTTACGTTTTCAACTCTAACCAGACGAAATCACCCGGCTTTCATTTACAGGATAAGCAAGCCAGCGGTGATCTCCAAATTTCCCATCTCGTGTGCTACCGTGGATCCGAAACGTCCCCCACGGAGGGAGGCCCATGGAAGCACGCCGCTGTCTCCTTTTGGTCGGGTTGGTGCTGGTGGTCCTTACGGGGTGCAAGGACAGGAGCAGGGCAGAGACCGATCCGAGCCGGGAGCCTGTCGAAGACCCTTCGGAGCTCGGAGAGCGAAGTAGGGCGACCAGGACTCCCGCGTCGGGCCCGGAGGACCCTCCCACAGTTGCGTCATCCCGAACGAAGCCGAGGGACCTCAGGCAGGGCTCTCGGGCAGGGCCAACCACTGTCTACAGCGCTGCCACGACACCTGAGGTCCCTCGGCTCCCTTCGGTCGCTCGGGATGACGAAGCGAGCGAGCCTGAAGACAAAACAATAGACCCCGACAACATCCGGGCTTCGGTGTTGGCGGGGGCGTGGTATCCGGGGGAGGCGATAGCGTTGGCGGAGATGGTCGACGGGTTCCTGGACGGGGCGTCGGCGGCGCCTGAGGGGTATCCCATCGCGCTGATCTCACCCCACGCGGGGCTCCGGTACAGCGGTGCGGTCGCGGGGCACGCGTATGCCGCGTTGCGGGGCCGGACCTATGGACGGGTCTTTGTGATCGGCCCGAGTCACCGGACCGCGTTCCACGGGGTCAGTCTGCCGAACTACGATGCCTACGAGACCCCGCTGGGCCGGATCACCGTGGACCGGGAGACCATCGCCATCCTGCGGGCGCACCCCCTCTTCGACCACCACGAGAACGCCCACCTTCAGGAGCATTCGGTGGAGATCCAGCTCCCCTTCCTTCAGCGGGCCCTCGGCGAGACCCGCTGGACCTTTGTGCCCATGCTCGTCGGCCGCATGAGCCCGGACGAGACCGACGACGCGGGGGACTGGCTCCGCAGCGTGCTCGCCCCCGGGGATCTCGTGGTCGCATCCTCGGATTTCACCCACTGGGGACAGGGCTACGGCTACGCAGGCCCCCCCGGCGCAGGCTTCGGCCCGGAGGAAGCCCCCGAGCGGTTGCCAGCCCTCATGGAGGCCGCCTGGACCGCGATCCACTCCGGGGATCCGGGTCGTTTCCGGGATCACAAGCGGGACACCGGTGACACGATCTGTGGGTTCCTGCCGATAGCGATGCTCATGCAGGCGGTCCCCGACGACGTGACGTCAGGGCTCCGCGCAACGGACACATCCGGAACGATCTCGGGAGACTGGTCCCGTTCCGTGAGCTACCTCGCCGCGCAATACAGCGGGCTCTGGCCCTACTCAGGGGTCGGCGTGGAGCCTGAGTTGGGGGTGTCCGAAGAGGAGAAGGACGCCCTGCTCCGCCTAGCGCGGGGGACCGTGGAGACATGGGTCCGGGAGCGGCGACGCCCCACACCCGAGGAGCTGGGGGTCACCCTGACGCCGCGCCTCGAGGCCGACTCCGGGGTCTTCGTAACCCTGAAGAAGGCGGGGCGTCTCAGGGGCTGTGTCGGCAACATCCCGCCGTCCAAGCCCCTCTTCCAAGGGGTTCTGGACAACGCAGTGAACGCGACGACCCGGGATCGACGGTTCCCGCCGGTCACCCCCGAGGAGCTGGGCGCGATCGAGATCGAGATATCGGTCCTCACGCCTCCGGTCCCGGTGGAGAGACCCTGGGACGTGGTCCTGGGGAAGCACGGCGTCTGGCTGGAGAAGCAGGGCCGCTCTGCGGTCTTCCTCCCCCAGGTCGCACCAGAGCAGGGCTGGACCCTGCCCCAGACCCTCGCCCGGCTCTCCCGGAAGGCGGGCCTCGACGAGGATGCATGGAAGGAGGGCATGACGTTCCGGGTCATCGAGGCGATCGTGTTCGGTGAGGAGCACCCCTGAGTCCTCCCCGAAGAAAGAGCGCGCTGCCGCTGGCTCTGGTGGGTTTCGTCAGCCTGGCAGCGCAGGGGCTCCTCTTCAGGGAGCATCTGCGTCTCCACGGCGGGGACGAGATCGGCGTCGGGATCTTCCTGGCCTCCTGGCTCCTCTGGATCGCGGCGGGCTCGCGGCTCCATCGCCACCTGCCGGCGCGTCCGAGGTCCTTCTTCGCAGTAGCGGCCCTCCAGCCCCTCACCGTGGTCCTCGCCGCGTGGCTCCTCTGGCAGTCCCGGACCTGGGCCGGCCTCGGCCCCACGGAGATCTTCCCCCCGACATGGCTCATCCCGATGACCCTGCTGGCCGTGGCGCCGGTGTCTTTGGCTACGGGCTGGCTGATCCCGGCGGGGGCGCGCTGGCTCGCAGGGGGGAGCGGCGAGGCCGAGGCCGTGGGGCGCGCCTGGGCTGCGGAGGCCCTGGGCGGCGCGCTGGGCGGGGCCGCGGTGACCCTGGTCCTGGTCCTCGGCACCACCCCCCTGGCCCTCCTGGAGGGGCCCCGCCGGGCCGCGCTCCCGATCCCGGACAACGCCACGGTGTTGGAGACCCTGGACACCCCGTACACGAGCTGGACCGCGGCGCGCCTGGGCGACAGCGTCGTGCTTTACGGAGACGGGAGCCTGCGGGCACACCTCTCTTCGGACAGCGGAGAGATCTGGACAGCGGCCG
>CAZNWW010000134.1:0-6881 GCA_964576155.1 uncultured Myxococcales bacterium
ACAACGTCACCCTGGTGGGCGAGGGCTTCTACCAGGACGCGCTCGAGGTCGAGCTGGACGGAGTCTCGGCCCTGGCGGTGATCGTGATCACCTCGAAGTTCGCTAACGTGGTGATCCCGCCGCACCCGCCGGGCCTCGTGGAGGTACGCGTGGGTCGGGCCGACGGCCAGGAGGTGATACTGGAGGACGGCTTCCTCTACGGCGCGGATCTGGACATCTTCGGCATCGAGCCGGCCACGGGACCGGCGAGCGGCGGCACCCCGGTGGTACTCGAGGCCCAGGGGCTCGACGAGGGCGTACAGCTCTTCATCGGCGGCCGCCCCGCCACGGACCTGGAGATCATCGACCCCTTCACCCTCGCGGCGCGCACGCCGCCGGGGGATCCGGGCCCCCGGGATGTGGTCCTGCTGCTGTCCGACGGCGAGAGCCGCCTCGAGGACGGCTTCACCTACGAGGGCGCCCCCCACCCTGCCTCCCTGGCGCCCGCCTGGGGGCCAGAAACAGGCGGGACCATCGTGTACATCAGCGGCACTGGCTTCTCCGAGCACGACGCCGTGTGGTTCGGCGATCTGCCCGCGGCGGAGACGACTCTGCTCAACCCGACCCTCATCCGGGCCGAGACCCCGCCGTCGAACGCGGGGATAGTGAGTGTGCAGGTGCAGGGCCCCCATGGGGAGGGTGTCCTCCCTGATGCCTTTGCCTTCGTCGCCGCTCCGGAGGAGCCGACCGGTGGCCCCCAGCTGCTGGCCGTGATCCCCGGGCAGGGCCCTGCGGTCGGGGGTAATGTCGCCACGGTGCTCGCGGTCGATTTCGGCAACCCAACCGCGGCCACGTTCCACTTCGGGGACAAGCCGGCGACGGTCATCGAGGTCGCCGGCGACGACGGCGCCTTCACCGTGGAGGTGCCGCCCGGGTCGCCAGGAACCGTCGCCTTGACCCTGGAGGCGGAGACCGGCGTCGCAGAGCTCCCCGATGCTTACACCTACACCGGGGGTCTCGCTATCCTCGCCTCGAGCCCCTCCATCGGCAACGTCGCCGGGGGCACCACCCTGACAATCGAGGGCCAGGGCTTCGGCGATGACCTGGAGGTCTTCATCGGTGCGGATCCAGCGACCGCGGTCACCATCCTGAGCAGCGAGGAGCTCCTCGCCGTCACCCCGGCTGGGGCGCCGGGGCTCGTCGACGTGACCGTGTCTGACGGCGACGCGGAGGCGATCCTCCCCGGGGCCTTCTCATATGTCACCGACCAGCCCGAACTCTACGGTATCGATCCGTCCTTCGCGGCCCGCTCCGGGGGCGCGTTGATCCAGGTGTACGGTGCCGGCTTCCCCTCGGACGCAGTGGTCAGCCTCGGAGACGCTCCACTCCTGGATCCGCAGCTCGTGAGCCCGTCCCTGATCGTCGGCCGGGTCCCCCCCGGCGACACCGGGACGGTGGACGTGCGACTCGCCTGGGCCGACGGCGAGTTGATCCTGCAGTCGGCCTTCACGTACTACGACCCGAAGAACAAGAAGGGCGGCACCTGGGGCGGCCCCATCGACGATGTCCTCAATATCACGGTCCTGGACGGCTCCAACGGTGACGGAATCCCGGGTGCGGCGGTGATCGTGGAGAAGGACAGCGCACCGATGAAGGTCGGCTACACCGACGAGCGGGGACAGGTGACCTTCTCGGAGTACGGCCTGGAGGGCAAGCACCGGATCACCGCGGCCAGCCCGGGATTCAGCCTCTACAGCATAGTCCACTTCGACGCGACCAACGTCACCGTCTATCTGATCCCCCTGATCCAGGGACAAGGCTCCGGGGGCAACTACGAGTACCCGAAGCAATACATCGCCGGGCGGGTATACGGACAGGACAAGTATATCGTCGTGCCCCCTGGGGACTGCGCGAACAAGCTGGTGTCCGGGCCCCAATGCGCAGCCTGCGAGAGCAACGAAGACTGCACGATCCCCGACGCAGAGGCGGACGTCAGCTGTACGGAGATCGGGGACACCGGCTCGTTCTGCACCCTCGCCTGCGGGACCCTCGAGCAGGACTGTGGGACGGGGTATGTCTGCGCGGAGGTGGACCTGGACGATTACCGCTGCATCCCCGCGCCGGGGCACAAGAGCGTCCGCTGCTGGGCCTCGAAGAGCTCCATGTTCGGCTACATGTCCGATCCGGGTCCCGGGTTCGAGACCAACGAGCACGACATCTACTTCATCGAGAGTAGGGCCGGCGAAGTGGCCGTGGTCTGCTACGGCGGCTACACGGACTTCGACACCGGACAGTTCACGCCTGTGGTCATGGGACTCACCCGCCACGTCGTGGTGCTGAAGAACCAGGTCGTCCAGGACGTGGACGTCCACCTCGCTATCCCGCTGGGCGGCAGCGCGGACATAGGATTCTGGGACCTGCCTCACCACCCCGAGGGCATCCGGAAACCCTACCTGATCCTGAGCATCGAGCTAGGCAAGGATGGGTACCTCTCCCCTCCGACGGACCCGGTTTGGGACTACGATCAGCTGATGTACCGGCTCGAGAACCTGCCGACCGCGTACACCGGTCCTCTCTTCGGCACCACCTGGACCGCATACACCAGCATCAACGCGAACACCCTCATGGGCATGCCCTACGCGGTACGCATCGAGCAGGATGTCCCCACCCTGTTCGGAGATGGACTCCTCAAGATAGAGGGGAACAACGCCTGGCTCCATCAGGGCCCCCAGGTCCGCAGGATCCGGGCCCTCCTGGAGGACGACGGCGGGCTGCTCCTCGCTGCGGAGGACGGACTCTGGCGGTTCGACGTGGGGTGGACACCCCAGCCGGCGCCCGACGCCTCCCTCGGGATCCGCGCCCTCCGCCGGAACCCGGTGACCGGCGACATCTGGGGGGCCGGCGGCGAGGGGACGATGTGGCGGCATGACGGGGCCGGCTGGCACGTCAAGGAGAGCGGCCTCGAGTACCTGCTCCACGATGTCTGGGCGCACGGGGACACCGTCGCAGCCGTAGGTGCCTTGGGCTCCCTGGTGATCTCCACCGACGGGATGGCCACCGCCACCGCGTCGACCTGGCCCACGATCCCCGATCTCCACGGCGTGTGGGGTCCTGACGCATCCACGGTCTACGCAGTGGGTGAGGAGGGCACCGTGCTGCGATGGTCGGAGGGAGGGTGGAGCGAAGCCTGGACATTGGGAGGCGGAACCCTCTACGGGATCGACGGGGAGGGCTCGGATTCGGTCTGGGTAACAGGCGCCATGGGCAGCCTCTACTTCTTCAACGGGGTCGATTGGCTCCTGCTGGACACCGGGGGGATCAAGACCCTGAGGGCGGTCAGCGCCCTCGGCGCCGGCCGCGCGCTTGTCGCAGGCGACGACGGAACGCTGCTGCGCATCGACGACTATGTCGCAGTCACCAAAGTGGACGCGGGCACGCACCAGGATCTCCTCTCAGTCGAGGGTGTCGGCGCCGATACCATCTGGGCGGGAGGAATTGCGTCCTTCGACATCGGACCATTCCACGCCTTCCCCGAAGTCCTCAAGCCCCAAGCGAACAATGCCTTCGACTGGGAGGAGATAGCGTGGGACTTTCACGAGGGAGGAGGGTTGGAGCCGACCTGGCATTCCCTCACCTTCAGCACCATGGAGGGCTTCCCGTTCTGGCAGGTGATGACCGATGGAACCGTGCGCTCCATCCCGGTCCCCCCCATCACCGCGATCATCGGTGTCAACCTCATCCCGGACGGGGACAAGCGTTTCACTCTCTCCGCTGCCCACTCCCCGAAATTTGACATCGACGACTACAGGAACAACGATACCAGCATCTATGACCGAGCATCCTGGGCCATCGATATGGTGTTCTTCGAGTGATCTCCGGCCCGGACGCTGGAGGGACAATGGAACGGTTGGTGGTTGCGGCCAGTTCGGTGGTCGGTCTCCAGAGACAACGAAACGAAGATGCATGGCGCATCTACCGGGAGCAGGAGTTCGTCAGGAACAGCGAACGGGGTTGTCTGGTGGCGGTCGCAGACGGCATGGGCGGCGGACGCGCCGGCAGCGAAGCCGCCTGGATGGCCGTGGATCAGCTGGCACATTTCTACCACACTCCAAAGAACCAGTTTCGGGGCGAGGCGACCCTCCAGGATCTGTTCTTCCGCTCCAACGACGCCATCACCAGGCTCAGGACCACCAACAATACACACTACGGCATGGGGACCACCATCGTCGCTGCGCTCATCGACCAGAGCGCTAATGCGATGACGATCTTCAACGTCGGGGACAGCGCCGCCTTCCTCTGGCGGAAAGGTCGTCACATCCGCCTCACCTCCCTGGGAGTTGACCAACCACATCGGCATGGGTCCGGGCCTCGAGATCGAGCGCGTCAGGACACGCCTGGCCCCCGGGGATCGGCTCCTCCTGACATCGGACGGTGTGCACAGCTACGTGGACGACGAGGTCATCGGTGCCCTCCTGAGCGGCGCAGGCCCCGAGGAAATCGCAGACTCTGTCACCGAGGCAGCTGACCAAGCCGGCGGAAAGGACAACGCCACCGCCCTGGTGGTGGAGATCCACCCGGGCCCGACATGACCGGCGAGCTCCGGCTCATCACTGAGATTGCGCCCATCTTCCAGCGCCCCCACCCTGCGGTGCGCGCCGGAATCGGTGACGACTGTGCGATCATCGAGGTAGACGGGGCGACCCTCCTCATAACCATCGACGCCTTCGTCGAGGAGATACACTTCCGCCGGGATTTCGCCGGACCCCGGGTTCTGGGCTCCAGGGCCGCCGCTGCGGCAATCAGCGACATCGCCGCCATGGGCGGAGAGGCGACCGCCCTCCTGGTGACCGCGGCCCTCGGTCCCGACTGGAGCACGGACGACGCACGGGAGATCGCCGCAGGGATCGACGCGCGGGCAGCGTCCGCGGGTGCCGCAGTAGTAGGCGGTGACACCGCCGCGTCGCCGGGCCCCCTCTTCCTGGACATCGCGGTGCTCGGACGGATCCCACCCGGAGGACGCGCCCTTCGCCGGGCAGGGGCGCGCCCGGGGGATCTTCTAGCCGTGACCGGGACCCTCGGGGAATCGGCCCTCGGCCTCCGTCATCTTATCGGGGCAATACGCCTCACCCCGGAGGAGCAAAGACGAGCGGTTGCGCGTCACCTGGATCCTGTGCCTCGCCTGCGGGAGGGGCAGCTCCTCGCCTTGTGCGAGGGGGTCCATGCAATGATCGACGTCTCCGACGGGATCGCCAGGGACATCGGACACCTGGCGCGGGCCGCAGGCCTCGTGGGTGAAATCGACCCGGTCCGCCTGCCCTGTGATCCGGCCCTGGAGGGACTGCGAGAGCGGGCTCCCGAGGAATGGCAGGCCGCTACCCTGGGTGGCGGCGAGGACTACGAGCTGGCCATGGCCTTGGATCCGGCGGAGACAGACCGGATCCAGGCACGCCTCGAGGCCGAGACCGGCACGCGCCTCACCGTCATCGGGCGGATCATCGAACCCGGTGGAGACAGCATCGGGGTCCGGCTCACCGATGGCACCCGCATCGACGATCTCGGGTTCGAACACAGGCTGTGATCCGGCCAACAGGCATGGCGGATCTTTTTCAAGTGCATGCTATAGTTGACGCGGTCGCAGCGGAGGGTGGAATGGAGTACGGAATCGCCGGAGGAATTGCGATCGTCGCTGCGCTCGCTATGTACCTGCTGACGCGCAAGATGCCATCTGATGACCCCGGGCAGGCAGCAACTGCGAAGATCGCTGCCTGGCCCACGGTGCCGGCCACCCTGGGGTGGGTCGGCGAATTGCGGATCGAAACCCAGGGTCGCAGCGGCGCCTGGCTCGAGATTGCGGAGGGCCCCCAGACCGGGCGGACCTTCTTCGTCGGTGAACGGACCCTCACCCTGGGCCGCGGCGCCACCCACCCGATCCAGATCCCCGACGGGGATATATCCCGGAACCATTGCCGGATCGCGTGGGACGAAGCCGGGTGGTCCGTCACCGACCTGAACAGCGGGAACGGTACGTGGCTCAACGAGACGCGAATCGACTCGAGCCCCATCGAGGACGGAGACATCCTCCGGGTCGGCGTCACCGGGCTCCGCTTCCATCAAGACACGGTCTTCCAGGTGGACTACACCCTGGCACGCAAGGAGGTCGGGGAAGCGTTCGAGACCGCCACCCATAGCGTAGACCTCACCGCGGGGGGCGAAGAAGGGACAGCGTCCATGAAGGACCGGCTCCTCGATATCTCCCGCCTGACCCAGGCGACGCGCCAGGGACTCACCGGGGGAGAGCTCCTCGAGGAGATCTCCATCTCACTGCGCAGCCAGCTCGGCGCGGATCGCTCCGTGGTCCTCCGGCGTGGGGTCGACACCTGGGACCTGCACGCCTTCCACCACGCCCGGGATCTCCCCAGAGATCGGCTCCGGATCCCGCCGGACAAGCCCCTCATGTCCCGGGTCGCTGCAGCCGGCAAGAGCATGGGCGCCAAGGCCTTCACATCGGAGACCGGACTCATGTGCGCGATCGCTGCACCGATCTTTCGTGAGGGCACGGTGATCGGCGTGCTCTACGGAGACCGCGTGGGTGAGGGAGAGAGCGAGTTCAAGCCCCGGGACCTCGAGTACCTCGAGTCGGTGGCCGAGCTCGTGGAGTTGGCCCTTCCTTAGAAGTAGGCCTTGTTCCGTCGCCTGTGCGACATCCCTTCCTCATGGGTGGCACGGGTGATCAACTCGTAGAGCACCGCCTGCTTGCCGCCGGAGCCCTTGCGCAGGACGCGGCCCAGCCGCTGGATGTGTTCTCGCTGACTGGCGCTGCCGGAGACGACTATCGCCACGCTGGCCTCGGGAACATCGACCCCCTCGTTCAAGACCTTGCTCGTCACCACGGCCCGGTATCG
>CAZNWW010000134.1:6891-8516 GCA_964576155.1 uncultured Myxococcales bacterium
GCCCCGATCCGAAGCGCTCGAGGATCCGTGCCCGCTCCTTAGGCGGGGTCTGGTGGGTAATCGTAGGGAGGAGGTGGCGGCGGGAGATCCGGTAGGCCAGCTCATTCACGTGAGTGAACACCAGGATCCGATCCTCCCGGTGCTGTTGCAGGAGGCTCTCCAGCGCCTGCTCCTTGTGGCTCGAGGTCAGGGGGATCTCCTTCTGGAGCCGGTAGCACTCCCAGGCCTTTTTACCTTCCGCGGATCGAAACGCCACCTGGAGGAACCTGCTCCACCCCTGAGGCCGACCGATGAAGATCCGGTTCCGGCGGCAGAACTCGAGGTAGGTGTCCCGGGCCTCGCGGTATCTGAGGGTCTCCTCCTCGGTCAGATCGACCTCCATTCGGACCGTGTGATACGGCGCCAGGATGGTCCCGGACATCTCCTTCACCGGTGCGAAGTAGGCCACGGGTCCGATGCGCTGGATGATCTCTTCGTGGCCACCGTCCGGGCGCTCCAGGGTCGCGGTGAGCCCGAGCCGGAACGGGGCCAATGACTGATCTGCGATGATCTGGTAGATGGGGCCGCCGAGGTGATGGCACTCGTCGAAGATCAACATGCCGAACCGATTCCCGAGACGGTCCACCTTCCGGGCAGCGGAGTCGTATGTGATCACGGTGATGGGCTGAATGTCGTGCTCACCGCCGCCGACCATGCCCACCGGGATGTCGAACCGGTCCCGAAGCACCGTGACCCATTGGGCCATGAGGTCCAGGGTCGGAACGACGATCAAGGTGTCCCGGGCCACACGGGTCATGACCATGAGGGCCAGGAAGGTCTTCCCGGTCCCGGTGGGCAGGACCACGATCCCCCGTCCACCTTCATCCCACCACGCATCCAGGGCTTCTCGCTGGTGGGGATACGGCTCGAAGCGGGTTTTCAGGTTGTCCCCCTCCCAGCGCTCGAAGCCGCGGGCCTCGTCGACACCGCTGTTGCGGGACAGGAGCAACGCAGCCTCCCTGTACGCAGACGCAGGGCCGCGCAGCGCTTGTATTCGTGGATCGCCCACGAAGCCCAGCTCGGACAGCATCTCCCGGACGGGCTGCGGGAGAGACTCAGCGTCGCGGAGCACGAGGGTTCCCAGGTGGTAGGTGAGCACGGCGGCCATGGGACCGGTTTATCGACATTCGCCGAGAACCTCAAGTGCCCGTTGCACCTTTCGGCCGCGCTGGCTATCATCCGCGCCAGAATCAAAGACAGGGACATCCGGAGGGATAGCCATGAAGAAGGCAATTGGAGCATTGGTAGTCATCGTCACGGTCCTGGCCATGTCCATGGCCCCGGCATGCGACAACGGCGGCAGCGGATCCACGGTTGACGGCGAGGACACCATCACCGGCGAGGACACGATCGCCGGCAAGGACACCATCACCGGCAAGGACACCATCACCGGCGAGGACACCGTCACCGGCGAGGACACCATCACGGGAGCCTGTGACCCGGTCTGCTGGGCCGACTTCTACTGCAAGGACGGCGTCTGCATCGAGGGCGAGTGCACCCCGGATTGCGCAGGCCCCAACGGCCTGAAGGAATGTGGCGGTGACGGCTGCGGCGGTACCTGTGGTGACGGCTGCGCAGTTGGCGAA
>CAZNWW010000135.1:0-8482 GCA_964576155.1 uncultured Myxococcales bacterium
CGGGTTTTTTGAGCTGGTCGCTCGCGAACTCGGCGGCCTTCACGGCGTCGTAGTCCTTGCCGAGCCCCAGCTTCTCGTTCTCCAGACACTCGTCGGAGATCAAGGAATTCTGGTCGCCCTTCGAGACGATCGCGTCCCCGACGATCGCCGCGACCAGCACCTTGGCGGGGTCGGACTTGAGGGAGCGGAGCTGGGAGTAGTACTTCGACACAGGCGCCAGCGCGAACAACGGGGTGCCCGCCGGCTGCTGGAAGCTGGCGATGGTGTTGAACCCGTAGATGTAGGGGCGACATTTCTTGTCGCTCTTGCAGTACCAGTCTTCGTCGCAGTCGGCGTCGCTCTCGCAGTCCCGGCAGCTCAGATCGTAAGCACATTTATGGTGCGCCTGTCCCTTGTACTCGCCCAGGAGCGCGCAGATGTTGTAGTAGTCCTTCTTGACGATACCGGCACAGAGTCCGCCCTCACAGCGGGTGTAGCCGGGGCAGTCGCTGTTGTCTTCGCAATCGAAGCTCGGAGACGCGAAGTCCTCGTCGATGGAGCAGTCGTCCTCGTCCGATACAAAGACGATGACCAGGTAAGCGTCATCCCGCAGGAAGCCGCCGGACTGCTCGGAGTTGAGACCGGACGGGTCGAGAGCCATCCATGCAGTCTTCAGTCCGCTCTCCAGGTTGGCTGTGAAGCTCTGGTCCGCACCCACAGTGGCGATGCAGGGGAACAGCTCGAGGCTCTTCCCGGTGAGGACCGAGGGGATGCCCGATGAGGGGCACGCCGAAGTCCCCGGCTGGGCCACGCAGTTCTTGTCGACGTCCGAACCACCGCCCGGTGCGACGCATGTCTGGGTGCACCCGGCGCCCTCGTCGCCGCACATCTGGTTGACGCAGGACATGTCGTCGCCGCATTCCTCCAGATAGCAGAACTTCTCGCAGCACTCACCATCGGAGCCGCAGGTGTAGGTGCACGAAGAGTTCAGGGAGTGGTTCATATTATACAGGAGGAGGCTCCCCCCGGTGCTGGGGGGTGGATTGCAGGTCCAGTTGGCCCCGAAGGCGTCTTTGCATTCGTTGTTGGTCGCGCAGGGAAGGCGCACGGTCTCGGAGCAGGCGTTGGGGTACTTCTTCGCCGGCGTGTTGGAGAACACGCCCTTGCCCTTGAGCGCGTCGGTGGTGGTGACCGCCAGATTGATGTCGACGTTCAGGTAGGAGTCGAGCTGTGAGACGAACAGGTCGAAGCTGCGCGCGAGGCTCGCCTGTTCCTGGCACATGGACGCAGAGTTGTCCACGACCCATAGGAAGTCGAGCTTGATTGGTTGGTCGTTCTTGGTGATCTCGCGCACCTCGATAGAGAAGGTGTTCGCAAGATTGTAGACCGGCATCTCGGTGCACGCGGAGAGCGCCGCCACGGCCACCAGCCACGTCATCCCAGCACGGCTAAAAGTCATCAGATTTCCTCCGGCGACAGTCTGGCCGCAGTATAAACGGCGTCTTAATGATAATCAAGACGCACGCGCGACGTCTCAGGGTGTGGGACCGATCAGTAGGCCGTCGAGGCAGAGCTGGTGTACAACATCTGCGTCACTCCGCACCTCGATCTCCAACGCGCCGCCCTCGAATGGAAGCTGAAGCGCCTGGAGGGTGTAGGAGCCCTCTTCGACGGTCAGCACAGCCTCCTCACCGTTGGCCCTGGCTGTGACCGTGAGGTTCCCCTCGGTCCGCTTCCGCGCTGAGTCCATGGTGTTCCCGGCCCGGATCCAGAGGGTGCCGCTCTCCTGGATATCCTCCCAGCTGAGGATGGCCACCGGCTCACCGTCTGTGGTCCGGTCGCCGAGGACGAGGCAATCCCTCGGCCCGCCTGCGACCCGCTTGACCTGTCGCCTCAACTTGCTACGGCCTGTGGAGCGGACCTCAGCTTCACCCAGGGCAGCGACCAACTCCCAACGGAGAGATTCATCGCCACGATCCATACGCACGACCCGGACCCGCCCCAGGTCTTCTTCCCCTGCGACGGAGTAGCCCAAGGCCTCGAGATCTTCGATGAGATCGTCTCCGTAGCCCATGGCGCCTACGATCCAGATCCGGGGAGCCCGCGTGAGCCATTGGGGATCCGCCGGCTCGTGGACATCCAGCAACCGAAAGGCCTTGGCCGAGCCGCCGTCCAGGTCGCCGAACCAGATGCGCCCCCCGGTGGACCAGAACGGCTCGACCCGGATCAGATCTCCGGGTGAGAGTTCCTCCCGGATCCGGTCCGCGGCTGCGGCCCAATCCTCTGCACGGGGCGCCGGAGGCTGCAGGGCAGGCCGGACCAGGAGCCAGGCGCCCAGCAACGCTAGGGCTACTACGGCGCCCCCACCCACCATCCTGGTCCAGGTCCTGCGCGTCTTCTCGTCCATCGCCCCTCACCAGAATCCCAGCCGTGAGCGTGCGAACGTTTCGCTCCCACAAGTGGTGGCGAGGCTACTCCAGGCGACGGTGCTTGACAAGAGAAGTCCCCCCTCCCTAGGATTCGCCCCGAAGACTGGAGGTCATCATGGCGGTTCAACTTGTCCTGGCGTCACAATCCCCGCGTCGCAAGGAGCTCCTCGAGCGCATCGGTTTCACAATCCGCACAGTCCCTGCGGAAATAGACGAAGTCGCTTTGGAGGGTGAAACACCGACAGAGTTCGTCAAACGCCTGGCACGAGAGAAGGTCCTCACCGTCGTTGATCGCTTGCAGGCGACCGTGTCCAACCTCGCAGAGGCTGGACAGACGAGTCAGAGCTCCAGCATCCTGACCAGCAAGGATGCACAGATCCGCTGGATTGTGGGCGCGGACACCGTGGTGGTCCTCGACAACGACCTCCTGGGCAAACCCACGGACCAGGATCACGCGTTCGACATGCTCCAACGCCTGAGCGGGCGGGAGCACAAAGTGATTACGGGCTTCTGCATCTTCGACCTCCTGAAGAACAAGGAGGGGCTCCAGGCCGTGGTCTCCACGGTCCGCTTCAAGCGCGTCACCCGGCCGGAGATCGAAAAATACCTGGGGACCGGTGAATCCCTGGACAAGGCCGGCGCATACGCGGTCCAGGGCATCGGCGCGTACTTGATCGATTCGATCCAGGGCTCATACACCAACGTCGTGGGTCTTCCGCTCTGTCAGATGATGGAGATGCTGGAGGAAATGGGCGCCACCGATATCCTGCCGTACTAGAGAATTTCCTAAGGAATTTCGAGAAGCGCGCGCCGGCCGGCGCGCAGCACCGCCTGACCATCGTAGGTGTCGTACTCGTCGTCGAAGAGCACCTTGACATCAACATTCTTCGGCCGGTGGGTGTCCATGGGCAGCCGGATCGGACTCCCCACCCTCCCGGTGGGCTTGCCGTCCACGAAGACCTGTCCGGCTCTATCACTCTTGACCAGCAGTTCTGCGGGTTTGAAGCGGATCTTCTCCTTGATGATCGGGCCCGGAAGGTCCGCACGGATCTCCAGCGGCCGCTCCACGTCAGCGCAGGCCTCGCACGATGGATGGTGGAGGCGCAGGCGGTGGATCCCCACCGGCAGTGTCAGGCCGCTTACCTTCCCGCTGCCCCGCTTGACCTCGTTCACCCAGATCTCCGTTGCCGGAGGGGTGACCATGATGGTGACCTCCTTGGCTACCATCGCGGCCTCGGGGCCGCCGTTGGCCCGCTCCTTCCCGATCGGGTTCGTCTCGCCGGGGCCGCTGTGCTCCTTTGACGTGCCTGTCTTCTTGAGGAGATCTGACCGGATGGGCGCGACGCGCCGGATCTTCTGGTAGGCGGCCACGGGATCCCGCTCAACATCCCCCGGCCCGGTCTCCGCTGTCTTCGAGCTCCCGAGAGGCCCACCTGCGAGCGGGCCATCGGCCCGGAAGGCGCGGGCCACCCGGGCGCCTGTGACAACCCGATCCAGCTGCACGCCGACGGCCCGCTCGAGGTGCTTGAGCCGGGCGTCGTACTCGAACCGCGGGAGCGCGCCGCCGTCTGCCGCTGCGAGGAGGACCGCTTCGGCAGCTTCGGGAAGGTCAGGTTCCTTGATGGCACCGGGGGAGATGTCCGCGGGAGGAACGTTCGCACGCTCACGTCTGGGATCCGACGTTGTCAACGGCTCGGCTGCCGATGTTGGATCAGGCCGGGAATTGATGAGATCTCCGTTGCCTGCCGCGCCGGCAGCTACGGACGGAACGGCGTCGGGATCTCTCAGGATCTCCGTGCCCACCCAGGCCAACATCCCGATCACCAGCGCGGCCGCGAGGCCGCCGCCCACCCAGCGCAAGACCTGAAGCCTTCGCTGGCGCCAGATCTGGCGCCGCCGCAGGCGACCCACCAGTTCGAGGATGTCCTTGCGGCTGTCGTCCAGCGCGAGGGCTCTATCCAGTCGCCGCATGGCCGCTGGGAGCCGCCCGGCCCCGGCCTCTCGCCGGCCCTCACGGATCTCCCGCTCCACCAGGCGCTCGCGGAGGGCGGCGTTGTACGCGGCGGGGGACAGGAAGTAGCGGGGTAGCTCCTCCTCCGGATTCGACAAGTCCGCGCCGGTGATGATGCGATCGAGGTCCGCAATAAGCTCGTGGCAGGTCGAGTAGCGGTCCGTCGGATCCCGCTGAAGACAGGTCCGGATGACCCGCGCGAAGCCCGGTCCGATCGCTGGGTTCAGCCGCTCGGGGGGGGCGTACCGTACCTCCAGGATGTTCCGGAGCAGCGCATGGGGGTTGTCCCCCTGGAAGGGCAACTCGCCGCAAGCCAGCAGGTACGCGATGGTCCCCAGGGAGAAGATATCCGCCCGTTGGTCGAGGTTCCCCCCCTCGATATGCTCCGGCGACATGAAGGCGGGGGACCCGACCATGGTCCCGGTGGTTGTCATCTGCTCGGTGTTGAGCACCTGGGCGATGCCGAAGTCCGTGAGCTTGATGATCCCGTCTTTTCGGACCATCGCGTTCTCGGGCTTCACGTCCCGATGGATCACGCCCTGATCGTGCGCGTAGCCGAGGGCCTCGGCCAGGGGGCTGAGGATCAGCGCAGCCACTTCGGTGACCATGTCACCAGGGGCCCCCTCCAGCCACTGCTTGAGGGTGCAGCCGTCGATGAATTCGCTGACGATGAATGCTTCGCGGGAGTCGAGGCCCGAGTAGTCGTACACCTGGACGATGTTGTCGTGCTCGAGCTTGCCGACGACCTGAGCCTCACGGTGGAAGCGGCGGCGGTTGCGCTCGTTGCCTGCCAGGAACGGGTGCATCACCTTGAGCGCAACGTGCCGATCCAGGCGACGATCACGAGCCCGGAAGACCGTGGCCATGCCGCCTTGGCCCACCTCGGCGATGATCTCGTACCGTTCTGCGTAAAGAGTCTTGGCCATCTCGCCCCACGACAAACTCCCCCCTAATCTTATTCCGTTGCGGCGGCCAGGGGAAGTGGTTAGGCGTCGAAGTTGATCCGCCCAGGGGTCAGGCCTACAATACCGATGGTTCCTTCATTCCGGAGAAGACGAGATGCGTACCCTCCCCCTCCTGATCTCCACCTTGGCATTGCTCACCGCTTGTGAAGGCGCCAGCCCCCGCGGGAAGGCCCCGATAGCGAAGCTGGCGCTGCCGCTCTGCGTGTCCTCGGGTGCCGTGGTCCAGCTCGACGCGTCGGGCTCCTTCGACCCGGACGGCGAGATCACGCGTTACATCTTCCACATCGATCACCGTGAGCCTGCATTCGTCCTGGCGGAGCCCTACCTCAAGTACAAGTTCGAGACTGTGCTCCAGAAGGGGGACAGGTACTTCCCGTACATCATCAACGTCACCGTCCAGGACAACGACGGAAACCGCTCGGGCCTCGTTGAGCCGATGTTCATGTACGTCCTCCCTACGGATCAGGACTGCCTGGACAACGGTATGGAGCCGGGCCAGTACGTCTACGAGCCACCGGATCCTACGGATATCGTGGAGCCTGCAGAGGATGTCATCGGCGGGATCGATGCCGTCGAAGACATGATGGGCTTCGACGCGCCGCCGAAACCCGACACCGGCCCGGGTCCGGACACCATCCCCACCGAATGCCCCTGGATCGCCGGCCGCTACCTGGTGCAGGTCTACCACCAGGCCACGAAGACCCTGGAGTTGGAGTTGGAGCTCATTCAGCAGGGCTGCGCGATCACCGAGACCTTCGGGATCGTGGAAGGGATCGTGGAAGCAGACGGCACCTTCACCGTAAGCTCGGTCTTCCTGGATCTCCACATGGAAGACTGCGTCGGAGTCATCGATGACGTGATGTACTTCGAGGTTGACTGCGGAGGGGAGTGGTACGCCGCCTACACCCAGGTGCCCGGGTGATAGACGATGGACGATTGACGCCCCGTCCCCGATCGCTTATCAACGACCCATGTTCGCACGAATCACCACCGGCCTGATCCTCGCCCCCATCGTCGTCCTCGTCATGTACTTTCTCCCCGAAACCGCAGGCGCCGGGATGGTCGCGGCGGCGGGCCTCCTCACCATGGACGAATTCAACAAGATCACCCGGGCGGGGCATGGGCGGGACGCTGTCTGGGCCGTGGAGATGGGCAGCCTTGCGCTGTTCTTCTTCGCCGCGCTGAGGCCCTCCGCGTCGGTCCTCCTCCCGGGTATAGTCTTCCTCACCCTGGTATCCCTCGCAGTTATCCGCCTCGGCCGCCCGGTGAAGCTGGAGGAAGCGGTCGATGACGTCGCCCGTCCCCTCCTCGGCGTGATCTGGATCGGCCTCCCCCTGGCGTTGCTCTCGTCGATACTTTCAGGCGGCCTGGCAGGAGAAGACGGCGGCCAGATGGTCCTGGCGATCCTGGTGATGGTCTTCGCCGGGGATACCGGCGCCTTCTTCACGGGCAAAACCCTCGGACGGCACAAGCTCTACCCGGCGATCAGCCCGAAGAAGACCGTCGAGGGCGGCGTCGGTGGGCTGCTGGGGAGCCTGGCGGGCGGTCTCCTGGTGAAGACGGCCGTCGGCCTTCCCATTGACTGGGCGCCCCTGGCTGTCATCGGCGTCCTCGCTGGAGCCGCGGGGCAGCTCGGCGACTTCTGCGAGTCCATGCTGAAGCGGGGCGCCGGTGTGAAAGATTCGGGGACCCTCCTGCCGGGCCACGGCGGCATGTTCGACCGCATCGACGGGGTCCTCTTCGCGGCGCCGGTGGTATACTACTCCTGGCTCTTCATAGACTTGGTCTGGTAGACAGACTTCCTTCCCATCAACTTGATCATCACAGCCTTCTGGACGTGGAGGCGGTTCTCGGCCTGGTCGAAGATCACCGACTGGGGATGGTCAGCCACCTCGTCCACGACCTCCTCGCCCCGGTGTGCGGGGAGACAATGCATGAAGATCCAGCCCTCCGCACCGTGGCTGCAGAGCTCCAGGGTCACCTGGTAGTCCGCCAGCTCCCTGCGACGGCGGGCGGCCTCCTGCTCCTGGCCCATGGAGGTCCAGACGTCGGCGTAGATGACCTTGCGCCCCCGGATCCCCTCCACGGGGTCCCGGATAATGGAGATCCGGCCGCCCGTGGCCTCGGCTTGTGCGGTGGTCTCGGCCAGGACTCCGGGGTCGGGATCGTAGCCTTCGGGGCAGCTGATCTGGAGATCGATCCCCAGGATCGCGGCACCCATCATCAGGGAGTGGGAGACGTTTGTGCATCCGTCCCCTACGTAGGCCACCTGGAGGCCCGGCAGGCTGCCGCAATGCTCGAGCATCGTGAAATAATCCGTCAGGCCCTGACAGGGATGGGCCGCATCGGTCAAGCCGTTGATCACCGGAACGGTGGCGTTCACGGCCAGCTCCTCCACGTCCGAATGGTGGAAGGTCCGGATCATCACGCCGTCGAGATAGCGGGAGAGGACCCTGGCGGTGTCTGCGATGGTCTCGCCGCGGCCGAGCTGAAGCTCGCCGCCGCTGAAGTACATCCCCAGGCCGCCGAGCTGCCAGATACCCGCCTCGAAGCTCACCCGCGTGCGGGTCGAGGGCTTGTGGAAGATCATGCCTAGGGTCTGGCCATCGAGCGCTCTTCGGTGCGCTCCGGGGTCGGCCTTGACCTTCATCGTCAACTCGAAGAGCTCGTCGATATCACCGCAATCGAGCCCGCTCAACGAGACCAGGTCCTTTCCCCACATGTGCACCCTCCGTGTGCTTCGACAGATCGTCACCGCCCGGTCGGGCGCTGCGACGATTCTTATCCGGCCCGGAGGCCGCCGTCAATGCCTGTGTACGATTGCCCGCAAGGCCGGTTTCGGCTAGACTCCATGGGATGTTGGTGAGCTTGTTCATCCCATGCCTGGTCGACCGGTTCCTGCCGGAGGTCGGGGAGGCCACGGTGCGGGTCCTGCGGCGGGCAGGGCATCGGGTGACCTTCGACGATCGCCAGACCTGCTGCGGCCAACCTGCGTACAACGCAGGCCACGTTGACGAGGCGACGATCCTCGCCCGGCGCTTCCTCGATCTCTTCGAGGATGCGGAGGCCGTGGTCGCGCCGTCGGGCTCGTGCGTTTC
>CAZNWW010000136.1:0-7160 GCA_964576155.1 uncultured Myxococcales bacterium
CGGGCCCAGGTTTATTTCTCCGATCGTTGCGGGTGTTTAGGCATGTGGTGGGATGGGGAGGGGCAGCGAGGCCTGAGGTCCCTCGGCTCCCCTTCGACTTCGCTCAGGGTCGCTCGGGATGACGGTGGGGGAAGGCTGGGGAGGGGTAGCGAGGCCTGAGGTCCCTCGGCTCGCTTTGCTCGCTCGGGATGACGGGGAGGGAGGGGAGGGATGACGGGAGGGAGGGGAGGGATGACGAGGGGGTTAGCGGCGGTACATGGATTGTAGGAGGTCGTCGTAGCGGGAGACTACTACCTTGCGGCGGATTTTTAGGGTTGGGGTGATCTCGTCTCGGTCCTGGTCGAAGTCTTCCTCCAGGATTCGGAATTTCTTGATGGACTCGTAAGAAGCGAGGGATTGGTTTTTGGTCTTTATCATTTTGGCGATGAGAGAGGTGACTTCGGGCTTCTGGGAGAGGTCCGGGAGGTCTCGGTACTGGATTCGCTGATCTCGGGCGAAGGTGATGATTTCGTCTTCGTCCAGGGTGATTAGGGCGGTGAGGTACGGGCGGCGGTCTCCGTAGACCATGGCCTGGCTTACGTAGGGTGATGTTTTTAATAGGTTCTCTATGTTCTGGGGGGCTACGTTCTTGCCTCCGGCGGTGATGAGGAGGTCTTTTTTTCGGTCCGTGATGAAGAGGTAACCCTCTTCGTCCAGGCGGCCGATGTCTCCGGTGTGGAGCCAGGGCGGTTGGTCGGGGACGGGTTCGAGGAGCTCGGCGGTGCCTTTTTCATTTTTGTAGTACCCCAGGCACATCTGGGGGCCCCTCGAGCAGATCTCTCCGTCCTCGTCGAAGCGGACTTCTGTGTCGGGGAAGATCTTGCCTACTGAACCTATGCGGTTCGCGCCGGGATAGTTCATAGAGATCAGGCCCGTGGTCTCGGTCATGCCGTAGACCTCGTAGATGTCTATGCCCACCTGGTGGAAGAAGCGGATGATCTCCGGGGAGATCGGAGCGCCTCCGGAGAGCATGAACTTTATCCGTCCGCCGAAGAGGTCACGGATCTTGCGGAAAATCAGGAAATGGGCCAGGGCGTGGCGGGCGCGGAGCCAGAAGGAGGGTTTTACTTTGGCGATCCGGGTATCGCTCATGCTGGTGCCGACCCTGAGGGCCCAGTTGTAGACGGCCCTTTGGAACGCGGTGGCGTCACGAATTCCGGTGACGATGCGGGCGTAAAACTTCTCGAAGATCCGCGGCGTCCCGAACATCACCGTCGGCCCGGTCTGGCGCAGGTTGGCCGAGAGATCTTCGATGCTCTCCGCGAAGACCGTAGCGTTTCCAGAGGCCAATTTCATGAAATGACCCACGTCCCGCTCCGCTATGTGCGCGAGGGGCAGGTAGGCGATGGTCAGGTCGTCCCCGCGCAGGCCCACCAGCTTCGGGAGGTGTTTGATTATGGCCAGGATGTTTCGGCTGGTCACCATCGCGGCCTTCGGTGGGCCCGTGGTCCCCGATGTGTAGATGAAGCTCACCACGTCGTCGGGCTTCACCGCCTCCAGGCGCTGGTTGTAGGCCTCGGGGTTCTTTTTAGAATGGGCGCGCCCCTCCTCGCGGAACGCCTCTAATGAAACAACGTTTTCGAGGTCCTTCGGGGCGTACTTATCGAAGACCACGAGCTTCTCGACCTGGGGGAGCTCAGGCCAGATGGCCAGCATCTTGTCCAGCTGCTCCTGGTCCTCCACGAAGACAAGACGGCTGTCGCTGTGCTCGACGATGTAGCGCACCTGCTCGTCGGTGTTGGAGTGGTAGATCGGCGCAGTCACGCACCCAGCACCGATGATCCCCATGTCCGCCGCGGCCCACTCGACCCTTGTCTGGCTGAGGATCGATACCTTGTCGCCGGGGTTGAGGCCCGTGGCGATGAGGGCGTTGCCTAAGTCCTCGGCCCACTGGCCGTACTCGCCCCAGGTGATTGAGGCCCAGGAGCCGGCGAGCTTGCGCCAGATTGTGACCTGATCGCTGCGCTCGCTTACGAGGCGGCGGAAGATGCCTGGGACTGTGTCGGTGTCTGCTATTTGGAGGGCGGGGGACGTTCGCACGCTCACGTCTGGGATCGATTGGAATCCGGTGGTGAGGCTTGTCTTAGACATCTGCAACCTCTGAGATCTGCGCGAGCTTCACTGGCTTGCGATGAATCGGGGCTTGGACGCCCCTCCCGCGGGGAAGGGGGAGTCGGGGCTGAAAGCCCCTCCCACAGGGGACGTAAGAGGGGAGTCGGGGCTGAAAGCCCCTCCCACAGGGGATGGGAACACCGAGGTTCATCAGCCGGACCATAACTTTGAGCGTCGGGTGTACTTGCCTTCGCCCAGGTATTGCTCTCTTACTTTTTCATCGGCGCGGAGCTCATCGGGGGTGCCGGAGAGGAAGATTTTTCCTGATGTGAGCACGTAGCCGTAGTCTGCGATCTCCAGGGCCCGATTTACGTTCTGCTCTACGAGCAGGCAGGTGACCCCGGACTTGTGGAGCGCGCTGATCGTCTCGAAGGTCTCCTGGACCAGCCTCGGCGAGAGCCCCATGGAGGGCTCGTCCAGGAGCAGGAGCTTCGGTTTTTGAAGCAGCGCCCTCGCAAGGGCCAGCATCTGCTGCTCACCGCCGCTCAGGGTCCCGCCCAGCTGGCCGCGCCGCGCGGCCAATGCAGGAAAGCGCTCGTACTGTTCATCAATTCCCCGGCGGCGTTGGTCCCGGTCTCTAGTTAAAAACGCGCCCATCTGGAGGTTCTCGTGGACGGTCAATTCCGGAAAAATGCGCCGGCCCTCCGGAACGTGGGAGATCCCCAGTGGAACAATCTTCTCCGGGTCCATTCGGTCGATGCGCCGCCCGTCGAACTTGATGGTCCCGTGCTCCGGCTCCACCACTCCGCTGATTGTTTTCAGTATGGTGGTCTTCCCCGCGCCGTTGGCGCCCAGGATGCACACGAGCTGCCCCTCGCCGACTTGCAGGGACACCCCGTGCAGGGCCTTGATCTTCCCGTAAAATGTTTCCACGCCCACGAGATCAAGCATCGGCGGCCTCCCCCAGGAATGATCGTATCACTTCGGGGTGCTGCCGGACCTCTTCGGGCCGGCCCACGGTTATCAGGCGGCCGCTGTCCAGGACCCCCACCCGGTCCGAGATCTCCATAACCAGGCGCATGTCGTGCTCGACCACCACCGCGGTGATCCCCAGGTCCTCCCGGATCTCGGTGATGATCTTTGCTATCTCGAGGGTCTCCTGCTCGTTCATCCCCGCGGCGGGCTCGTCCAGCAGAATCAAGCGGGGCTTGGCGACGAGCGCGCGGGCGATCTCCACCAGCTTGTGGATGCCGTAGGGCTGACCGCCCAGGTACCGGCCCTCGAAGTTGACGATACCCAAGAAATCCAGGACCTCCAGGGCCATGGCCTCCTCACGGGCCCGCTGCCACGGTGAACAACACCGCCGCAGGGTATCCCCGAGGCCGATCCGGTGATGTGCGCCCAGGAGCACGTTGTCCAGCACGGTCATGTAGGGCAGGATCTGGAGGTTCTGGAAGGTCCGCGCTATCCCCGCGCCGACGATCCCATGGGGTGCCAGGGAGAGGAGGTCCAGATCCCCGAAGTGGAGGCTCCCACCCTGGGGACGCGTGAGCCCGCTGATGCAGTTGAACAGGGTGGACTTCCCCGACCCGTTGGGGCCGACCAGTGAGAAGATCTCACCCTCCTCCACGCTCAGGGACGCGCCGTCCAACGCTTTCACCCCAGCAAACCGCATCTCCAAATCTTTGACTACGAGCTCCAAAGCACTCCCTTGGCCTCCCTTCCCTACTTGATCCAATCCGTGAACTGGATCTGCTTCCCTCCCGTCGCCCGCATCAACACTACGGAGCCGTTGCTGCCGTGGTTGGTCTCGCTCCAGGTGAACTCCGGGAAGCAGCCGCCGGTGTACTCGAGAGAATTCAGGGCCTTGAGGAAGCTCTCCCGGGTCAGGTCCTCTCCCGCGGCCTCGAGGGCCTGGACCAGGACGTGCGCGGTCGCGAAGCCGTAGAAGCTGTACATGCCGGGCTTGTGCTTCTCCTGGTCCGCTAATTTTTTGTGGAGCTCCCGGTAGAGCTTCGGGCATTCGCCGTCAGAGTCCCACAGGG
Organism: uncultured Myxococcales bacterium; assembly: GCA_964576155.1. Classification (GTDB taxonomy): domain Bacteria; phylum Myxococcota_A; class UBA9042; order CAIXZC01; family CAIXZC01; genus CAZNWW01. Next base: position 4,137 of record CAZNWW010000136.1, read on the forward strand.
GCATGAAGTTCGCGACGGTGTAGCCCTCACCGGCGGGTCCTGCGCCCAGGGCCACGCGGTGATCCAGGGTCGGGCTCAGGCCCAGGAACTTCGGGGCGAAGCCCATCGCCGCCGCGGTCTTCATGGCGATGATCGGCTCCTTGACGACGCCCGCGATGATCACGTGGGTGGCGCCACCCTTCTTCAAATTGGCGACCTGGCCCGAGAAGTCCGTGGCGCCGCGCTGATAGGACTCCTTCTGGAGCGAAATCCCGTGCTGCTTCTCAGCCTTTTCGACGCCCGCGAGGACGTTCTCGCCGTAGTCGTCGTCCTGGTAGATCAGGCCGATCTTCGCGTCCTTGGACTCATCCATGATGTGATCGACCAGCACCTGGACCTGCTTATCGTAGCCCGTGTCCGTGTGGAAGATCATCGGGCGGGCCGGGGAGGAGAGCGCCCCGGACTGGGTGGCCGGCGCGATGAGGGGGACGCCGGCGTCCTCCAGGATCGGCGAGATCGCCTCGCAGGGAGAGGTCCCGATGACCTGGTAGAGGGCGAACACCCCGTCCTTGTCGATGAGCTTCTTGGCCATGGAGACGGCCTTCTGGGGGTTATACTGGTGATCCTCGATGATCATCTTGATCTTGCGCCCGTGGATGCCGCCCTCTTCGTTGATGTGCTCGAAGTACAGGTTAGCGCCCGCGGGCAGGAGATAGCCCAACTCCTTCATCGGCCCGCTCAGGTCCTGGATGTTGCCGATGAGGATCTCCCCTTTGTTGACACCGGGGGCATCGCCTTTCTTGCCGCCGCAGGCCGACGCAATCATCGCCACCGCACACAGGACGATCAGTACTCTTCGCTTCATGTCTCTTCTCCTCTTTTGTCTATCCAAAACGTTTCTTGGGATTGAATGGAAACAGCTTCCAGTAGATCCTTATCTTGAGCCACATCCCATACAGCCCCTGGGGCTGGAACAGGATGAACAGGAACATGGTGAGGCCGAAAAGGAGGGCTTGCACCTCCCCGGTCTCGACTTTGACGAAGCCCGTCAGCCAGTCCTTGAACTGGGGGACGAACAGGTTATCCAAAAGCACGATGAACAGGGTCCCGAGCGCAGCCCCGTAGATCGAACCCACGCCGCCCACCAGGACCATTACGATAAAGGAGATCGACAGGAGGCTGCTGAAGTGATCGGTGCTGACGAAGCGGGAGGTGTGTGCGAAGAGCACCCCGGCCAGGCCGGCCAGGCAGCCCGAGACGAAGAACGCGAGCATCTTGTACTTCGCTAAATTGATCCCCGTAGCCTCGGCCGCTGTCTCCGAGTCGCGGATAGCGGTGAACGCGCGCCCGATCTTGGAGCGGGCCAGCCGGCGGCCGCCCACCACGGCCAGGACCACGAAAGTGTAGATCAGGAAGTAATTGTGCCAGTCATTTTTTAGTATAAATCCGAAGAACTGCGGCGGAGAGACCTGCAGGCCGCCGGCGCCGTGGGTCCAGGTACGGAGCGCGATGATCAGCCGGGTGACGATGAACCCGAAGCCCATGGTGGTGAGGGCGAGGTACATGCCGGAGATCCTGAGCGCCGGGAACCCGATGACCAGGCCGGCCAGGCCCGCGATGAAGGGGGACAGGATCAGGGAGAGGCCGAAGGGGACGCCGAGCTGGTCCACGAGGATCGCAGACGCGTACGCGCCGATGGCCAGGAAGGCTGCCTGGCCCAGGGAGATCAGTCCCGTGTAGCCGCTCAAGAGGTCGAGCCCGACGGTGAGGATCATGTAGATGCCCGCCAGGTTCAAGACGTAGAGGTAGTACCGGTGGGCCGAGGTGACGGACTCCAGGACGAAGGGCAGCGCCACCACCGCTATGAGCAGCACGGGGATCCAGCGCAGGTTTTCGTCTTCGTACCGTCCCTTCATCAGACCTTCTTCACCTTCTCCTTACCAAAAATTCCGGCGGGGCGGACCATGAGGACCGCGATCAACACCAGCCACACGATGATGTCGTTGATCTCTTTCACCCACTCGAAGTGGAACGACAGGGTCCCAGCGCTGACCGTCTCGATGATCCCCATGATGAGCCCGCCGACGATCGCGCCGATGATTGAGCCGAAACCCCCCAGCACCGCGGCGGGGAAGGCCTTCATCCCCAGGAACCCCATGCTGGTGTCCAGGAGGGAGATCCGGGGGGCCAGGAGGAGGCCTGCGAGGGTGGCCACCACCGCTGAAAAAATCCACACCGTCCGATACACCTTTTTTACTGGAATACCCATGAGTCGGGCCGCGACGGGATCGTCTGAGGCCGCCTGGACCGCTATGCCCCAGCGGGTCTTGCGGAACAGCACGTAGAACACCGTCACCAGGACCAGGGTTGCTATGACGATCGCCAGATCCAGCACGGGCACGGCCACCGCGCCCAGGCAGAACACCCCGCTCCCCAGGGGCGACGGCACCACCAGGCTCAGGGGCCCCGCGGCCATGCCCACGAGGGCCCGGAGGATGATCGACAGGCCGATGGTGGCCATGATTACTGAAAATACGGGCTCGTCCTTGAGGGGGCGGTTGATCACGAGGTCGAGGATCCAGCCGAAGACGATCGCGAAGGCCACGGAGCCAAGGAGCGCCAGGACGAAGGCCAGGCCTGAGCCGACGGCGAGGTCGTTCAGGAGCCAGGTCACTAGGAAAAAATTCGCGTACGCGCCGACCATCATCAGCTCGCCCTGGGCGAAGTTGACGACCTCTGTGGCCCGGAATATCAGGGTGAACCCGAGGGCCACGAGTGCGTAGATGCACCCGAGCGCAATACCGCCGACGAGCTCCTGTCCCAAGCCTGTGACCAGCTCGGTCATCCTACGACTCCCGACCTCCTGGTTTGAAAATCAGTCGGGACACTATCGCGCAGGTGTGTGGCGGCGACAATGGAAATGGCTCTGCCGAGGGCTGGGGAGATCCTTCGGCTGCGCTCAGGATGACGGAGAGAGGCGATGCCTGAGGTCCTTCGGCTGCGCTCAGGATGACGGAGAGAGGCGATGCCTGAGGTCCTTCGGCT
>CAZNWW010000136.1:7260-8427 GCA_964576155.1 uncultured Myxococcales bacterium
GCGCTCAGGATGACCGGAGGGAGAGGCTTCGGCTGTGTTCAGGATGGCGGGATAAACTTACTTGATGAAGTAACCTGACACACGCCAGAAGTTGGGGTCGGCTTCCTGGAGGGAGACAGTCTCTACGGCCTTGGCCTTGTTCTCGAAGGTCGAATCGAAGGTCAAGATGACGTACTTGCCGTCAGCGCCGCCGGGGACGGTGGTGGTGTACTTCGCGGACCCCAGGGTCCGGGTCTTGAGGGCGCCGAGGGGATCGCGGACTGCGGTGACCTGCTTGATCCAATCGTCGCGAGTGACGGCCTTACGAAAAAGATCCGCGGCATTGTCGTGGGAGGAACCGAACTGGCCGTCGTCGATGAAGCCCAGCCAGATCTTGGCCACCTGCTCGGAGATTTCCTTGGCGCGGGCGATGCCTTCCTCGTCGGCCTTCTCGGCAGCCCCTTGGTCGTGGCCCTCGTGCTTGCCGTGTTCGTGGCCCTCGTGCTTGCCGTGTTCGTGGCCCTCGTGGTTGTTGTCCTTGTCGTGGTCTTTGTCGTGGTCGTGACCCTTCTCCTTCTTGTGCTCGTCACCCTTCTCCTTGTCGTGGTCGTGGTCCTTGCAGGCGGTCAGGGCGAGGATCGCGAAGATCATCACGGCGAGGGAGAGCTTGCGGGTCATGGGGCCTCCTTGGTTTGGGGGTAATAGTCGATGGATTTGGTGGGGAGGTCAAGGGGAGAAGGGGACGTTCGCACGCTCACGTCTGGGATTCCTGGTCGCGGGCTCCCGGCTCGGATTGGTTGGGAGGTTGGGTTAGTTCTGCTTCATCATGTATTCGATGAGGTCGACGACTCTCGTCGCGTAGCCCATCTCGTTGTCGTACCAGCTGATGAGCTTGAAGAAGCGGTCGTTGAGCTCGATGCAGGCGGAGGCGTCGTAGATGGAGCTGCGGGGGTCGCCTAGGAAGTCTGTGGCGACCACTGGATCTTCGGTGTAGCCAAGGAAGCCGTTCATCGGGCCCTCGGAGGCGGCCTTCATGGCGGCGTTTATCGCCTCGAGGCTGGTGGGCTTCTCGGTGCGGACGGTGAGGTCCACCACGGAAACATCCATGGTCGGCACCCTGAAGGCCATGCCCGTGAGCTTGCCCTTGGTCTCGGGCAGCACCAGGCCCACGGCCTTGGCCGCACCGGT
>CAZNWW010000137.1:0-8365 GCA_964576155.1 uncultured Myxococcales bacterium
CCCTCTATCACGCCTTCCTCATGCCTTCCGAGTGGTCTGAGCACGACGGCCGCTTCATGGCCTTCGACGACACGGTGCACGAGGCGGACGGCTACACCTACTACACCGACTTCTCCATGTGGGACACCTACCGCAACCTCCACCCGCTGCTGTTCCTCCTCTTCCCTGACGAGAGCTCGGACATGCTGCGCAGCCTCATCGACATGGGCACTATAAAGGGGTGCATGCCCCAGTGGGTGCTCGCCAACGGTGATTCGGGCTCGATGATCGGCTTCCCGGCCAGCATCATCGTCGCGGACGGCTGGATGCACGGCATCTCGCTCCCCGACGAGGATCTCGCGTACGAGCAGCTCCTTCGGGGCAACGGCGTCGAGGTCGGGGACGCGCCATATCCAGACGGGTGCAAGACCCGCGACGGGGTCGACACCTACGTACAATACGGCTATCACCCGTACGACCTCCACGAGGGTTCCGTCTCCAAGACCCAGGAGATCGCATGGGCCGACTACTGCGTGGGCCGCGTCGCCGAGGCCCGGGGCGACGCAGCGCGGGCCGAGGAGTTCATGGAGCGCTCCCTCTTCCCCTACAACCTCTACAACTCCGAGGTGGGCTTCTTCGATGCGAAGGACAGCGCCGGAGAGTGGAAGGAGGGCTTCAACCCCTTCAACTGGAAGGACCATTACGTCGAGGGCAACGCCTGGCAGTATCTCTGGCTGGTCCCCCACGACCCTGGTGGTCTGGCCGGGATCATGGGCGGCGCGGAAACCTACTTCGCGCGTCTTGACGAGCTCTTCACCGAGACCACGAAACACGACGACCCGCTGACCCCGCCGGCCCACTACTTCCAGGGCAACGAGCCGGACATCCACTTCTCGTTCATGTACTCTCTCATGGGACGCCCTGCGGGCTCGGCAGAGTGGTCCCGCTGGATCATGGACAACGAGTACTGGGTAGGCCCCATGGGCCTGGCAGGGAACGACGACGCGGGCACCATGGCCGCATGGTACGTCTTCGCGGCGCTGGGCTTCTATCCCATCCCCTGCACCGGCCGCTATGCGCTGGGCAGTCCCCGGGTCCAGGAGGCCTGGTTGCACGGCATCGACGAGCCCCTCCACGTGGTGGTCGAGGATGCATCGGAGGCCCGCCCCTTCATCGCGAGCGTCACCTGGAACGGGGAACCTGTCGAGACGCCGTGGATCTCCCTGGAGCGCCTCCGAGCGGGCGGCGAAGTCGTGTTCACCATGTCCGCTGAACCCACGGAATTCGGGGTGGGCATCACCAGCGAGCCCCTGGCCGATCTATATGATCTAGACAACTAGATCTGGTGATCCGGATAATTGTGCGGGATCCCCCGCGAGGTAAAATGGCCTCGCAAGCAGGGAGGACCGCCATGACCTGGACCCGCACGCTCACTTCCCGCCGACGAATGCTCAACCCCGGCCTCATCAAGGTGAGCATCCTGGCCGGGCTCGCATTCGGTGTGCTGCTCTGCCCGACCTTCGGTGAACGCTGGCGTCAATCCCAGGCCCTGCGTGCGGATGAGGGCGTTCCAACCCCCGCCACGGAGACGACCTCGGCTCTCACGTCTCTTCCGGATCTCGACGACGACCTGTACATGGGACCTCCGACCCCGGAACTGACCCCCCAGCCCGTCGAGCTCGAGTCCGACGACAAGGGCACCCAGGTCACCCCGGGGGTCCTGGCCCTCGGGGCCGCCACCACGGAGGACGGGCACCTTGTGCAAGACCTCGGCGGCGGCAGGAAGGTCATCTACACCGTCGATCCTCGAATCCAGGACACCATGAAGGAGATGGTCGAGGCCTATGATCCTCCCTTCGCCAGCGTCGTGGTCATGGAGCCCTCCACCGGCCGGGTCCTGGCGATGGTGGACTACTCCTCCATCGAGGAGTTGAAGGGCGAGCCCCTCAGCCTGCGGGCCGAGGCGCCGGCGGCGTCCATCTTCAAGATCGTCAGCAGCGCTGCGCTCCTGGAGAGCGGGAAGGTGTCGACGGACACCCCTATCTGCTACTCCGGGGGACGGAAGCGTCTGTCGCGTCGGCACCTGCGGTACAACCCCGAGCGTGACCGGACCTGCAAAGACCTCGGGCAGGCTCTGGCTTCCTCTGCAAACCCTGTCTATGCCCGCCTGACCAACCGATACCTGGACACCACAGACCTGCAGCGGACCGCGGATCGCTTCGGCTTCAACCAGACGCTGCCCTTCCTCTGGCCGGTCCAGACCAGCCAGGCGCGCATCCCGAACGACGAGCTCGAGATTGCCCGGTGCTCCGCGGGGTTCGGGCACACCCGCCTCTCCCCCCTCCACGCAGCCCTGTTGGCCTCATCGGTGGGCAAAGGCGGCGAGATGATGGCGCCGGTGATCGTGGACCGCATCGAGGAGTCAGGAGAGCCGGTCTACACCTGGAAGCCCTCTGTCCTTGCGCGGACGACCACCCCCGAGATCGCCGCCACCGTTGCGAATATGATGGTGGGCACCACCAAGGACGGCACCGCGGCCAAGTACTTCCGCAAGGCCAACTCCCAGGTCCGTGCGCTGGATGTAGCCGGCAAGACCGGATCACTGAGCGGTGAGATCGCCGGCCGGCGCTACCGCTTCTCCTGGTTCGTGGGATTTGCCCCTGCGGAGAACCCCGAGGTAGCGGTTGCTGTCATGGTGGCCAATGAGCCGAGGTGGAAGGTCAAGAGCACCTACCTGGCCCGTGAAGCCCTGGAGAGCTACTTCGCCGGCTCTACCTTGCCTTCCACCGTGGCTTCGTCGCGCCGTCAGTAGTACTTCCGATCATGTGGGAGGGGCTTTCAGCCCCGACGTCACAAATCACGTCATTTACTTAGTTGGTGGGGGCGGCCTCGGTGGCTGCGGGGGCATCAGCGGGAGCTTCAGGGGTCTTCTCAGCGGCTGGAGCGGTCTCGGGAGCGGCCTGGTGGGCGGGATGTTCGGGGCCGGGCACCGGCTCACCCACGGGCTCTTTGCCCTCGCCCGTCGGGGGGGCCATTTGGCTTTTCTTCTTACCGAAGCGGTGCGCACCGCCATCGTCCTGGTCGCCCGCGGGAGGGCCGCCCATCTGGTCGCCCGCGGGAGGGCCGCCCATACCGCCGCCCATGGCGCCCATGACGGCCATGAGGTCGCCGTTGGCCTCGAACTGTGCCAGGACCGGCTCGATCTGCTTGAGAGTAGCGATGATCTCCATTTTACTCTTGGTCAGCTCGGCCATGGACTTCTTGGTATCGGCCACGGCGCCCTTGACCTCGTCCCAGTCCTTGGCCATGTCCTCGGGGATCCAGTAGCCCTCGACCTTCACCAGCTCGCCCTCTTCGGTCTCGTCGCCGAAGGTGATCTTGAGCTTGGCCTTGTCCGCGGACTCCTCGATGGTCTCCACCTTGAGGCTGGCGGCCAGCTTGAAGAACTCGACGATCTCGGCGTTGCCGCTGGCCTTGGCCATGTCGAGGAGGCCCCTGGCGACGTCGCTGCCCTGCTCGTTCATGAACTTGTCCAGATCGAAGGCTGCGAAGTTGTCGTATTTATCGTAGCCCGCGGCCTTGATGCCCTTCCAAGCGTCGAGGATGCCGTCGACGGCCATGGTGATGTCCTTGGCGGGCGCCTCGGGACCGGCGAACGCGGCGATCTGCTGGACGAGCTTGTCCTTGTTCTTCTCCACGGCGACCAGGACCCGATCGAGGACGGTCACGATGGCCTCGAAGACTTCCCTGTCCATCTCGGAGGTGACGGTCTTCACGATGCCGCTCAGGTCCGCACGGTAGGACGGGGGCAAGAGGCCCCAGACGCCCTGCACGTTGCCGGCGAGCGTGTAGCCGACGATGGTGGTGACGGTCGCCTCGGCGGTGAGACCGGAGCCGGCGCCGTCGTCCACGGGCTTCGCCTTGGCAGGCTCGTCCTTGGCAGCCTCGTCTTTGGCAGCCTCGTCCTTGGCGGGCTCGTCCTTCGCAACCTCGACCGCGGCGAGCTCGTCCTTCGCAGGCTCGTCCTTCGCAGGCTCGTCCTTCGCAGGCTCGTCCTTCGCAGCCTCGTCCTTGGCAGGCTCGTCCTTCGCAGCCTCATCCTTGGCAGGCTCGTCCTTCGCAGCCTCATCTTTCTTGGGCTCGGCCTTCTTTTCCTTCTTGGCCTCGTCCTTCTTCTCGTCTTCCTTCTTGTCTCCGCCGCACCCGGTCGCCAGGCCGAGGAGCGCCACGAGCACCACCAGCTTTTTCATCCACTTCATCGGAGCGTCTCCTTAGTCAAAGTCGTTTGTGGAGACGTTTCTACACTAACCTACGCACCCGCGTCAAAGGAATTCAACTGCTTGACCAACCACGGGTCCGCGATATCCTAACCCCGTCGACGGGCAGGGAGGCGTGGATGAGCAGGAAGAAGCAGAAGAACAAGACCTCGTCCAAGGATCCATGGGATGCGCCGGTGAAGGGCACCCGGGACCAGGGAGACGCCGAGAGCGAGACGGTCCGAATCCCGGTGGATATCGTCGACGATATCATCGAGACGTCCTCCGCTGAACCCCCTGTGGGAGGCCCGTCTCGGGCCGATTCGGGGCGAGACGCCCCTCCCACAGCCGAGCCCGTCCCCGATCCCGTGCCCGTTCCCCCCGACCCCCGCGATCTCCACATCGCCGACCTCGAGGCCCGCCTCGAGGGCACTGAGAGCCTCCTCGAGCAGACCCGCGCCGCCTATAGGAAACGTGAGAAGGAACTCGTGGCCGTCCGGGAGCGCCTGGAGCGTGACCAGGAGAAGCACCTGCTGCGCAACCGGATCGCGTTGATGGAGCGTCTCTTCGAGCCCATGGACAACCTCGACCGCTCCCTCTCCTCTGCTGCCGACTGGCCCGACAAGGACGAACGAACCGAGGGGCTCCTCGGCGGCCTGGCGATGGTCCGTCGGCAGCTCCGGGAACGCCTGGAGGAGCTCGGCCTCGTCCGCCTCGATCCCATGGGGGACCTCTTCGATCCCAACATCCACGAGGCCATCAACACCGTCCCGGTGAAGGACAAGAAGATGGACGGTAAGGTGATCCAGGTCTGGGAGCCAGGATATCGCTGCGGGGACGTGGTGATTCGGGCTGCGAAGGTGGTAGTGGGGAGGAAGGGCTGAATCACCCCCTAATCGCAGTGTCGATCAGATAGACCTCCGGAGAGTAGCCGTCATCCTGAGTGCAGCGCAGCGGAATCGAAGGAACTCAAGTGTTGTAGTTGCAGGAAACCAGCTGATACCGAACCATTGTACCCGAGAGAAACGCCTGAGGTCCCTCGGCTTCGATCCTAAGAAACTCCCCGGTTGAGATGCTCGAACACAACCGCACTGTACTTCGAGCTTGGTACGGCGCGCTCTCTTCCCCCCTTGTTGGGGGAGGATTCTCCTTGCTGAGCCGAATGTTGGTTACAGCATCCCCTACCGCAACGTACATCGAAGGAGCTGTGGTTCTGAACATGGAGTCGACCGGCAACGCCAGTTGAGGTGCTCGGGATGACTGGAGGGCGAATTGCACCTGGCAATGCCTTGTCTGACTGGGATTGGCCCTAATCGCCCCTGATTGCGTCCATCACCTCCTTCGGGGGCTCGAAGCGCCATAGCTTCCCCTTTAGCCGGCCCGGGGTCTCGCCGCGCATTCGGCCGAGGATTCGGCCCGCGGCGACACGGATGGCCAGGGGTGTGTCGTCGCTGGTGGCCAGGGCCATGACAAAATCCGCGTCGTCGTTCGGCACGTCGGGGTCACAAGCGTCGAGGAGCCGCACCCGCAGGTCCGCGGGGAGGCCGCGGACCGTGACGAAGCGACGGGCCCCAACCCAGAGTGCAGACGTGCAGCGCTCAGCGGCCACGGTGATGAGAGCCGTGGCCAGGGCGGTCTCTGCCAGGGCAACCTTGTCCAGCCGCGCTGCCAGGACCTCCGCGAGGTGGGGTGAAGGACTGGCAGAGAGGAGCGCCGGGACCGTGTCGGGCAGCCCCCCCCGCTCCAGGAGATCCAGGAGACCCTCTACGGCCTCCCGCTCGGTCCGTCGGGCCAGGGCCTGCGCCGCGAGCCGGTGCAGGGCCTCGTTCTGGCCGCGCAGGACCCCTTCGACCTCGGGTATCGGCGGTTCGGTCCCTTCGGCGCGCAGCGCGTTCCGTTTTTTGAGTATCCGGCCGTTCCACCGGCCCAGCTCCTTCTCCAGATCCAGCGCCGCCGGGCCGCCGTCCTCGCCCCCCGGCAGTATCCGGACGTAGCGGAGCGGGACGTCCACCCCCTCGACGCCACCTGGCGCGCAGACAAGCCAACGTCGCCCCGGCGCGTAGTGGCCCTCGTAGACGCAGAGCCCACCACAAGGGAACGAGGTGCCGCATCTCTGAGCCGCCCCCGTCGGATCGCCATCGAAGGGCGTGAATGAAGACCCATCGGTCAGGAACGGGGAGCCCATGACCCCCTGGTCTCGGAGATCCGGGTCGGGGTGCGGAACCAGAACGCCAGGCAGGGTGGCCGTTCGATGTGGGAGGCCCATCAGGGCCGACTCTACCTTCCCGGGCGTACGCACAAGCCCACCCGCCTCGACCAACGCATCCCCGCGGTCACGCTGCGAGTCATCCAGCTCGTGAGGGCGCCAGATCTCGACCCGCTCCCCCACCCTGCCCTCGCCAGGCTCGAGGCGCCACAATGACACCGGCGGCAGGTGAGGTACGCAGGTCTGGTGCTGGTATAGCAACGCGGCGCCGCCGTCTTCGGACCAGGCGATCACCCGCTGCTCGATCCTGCACTTCGGCCCCTCCGTGGGGAGGGGGGTCATCAGGAGGGCCAGACATATCAGGAGTGGGGTCATGCGCGGACGCGGCGGCGCAGGACCAGGGCCAGGAGCGTCAAGAGGAGTAGTGCAGGGCCAGCGCTCGAGACTAGGCCGGCGGCGCAGCCCTTGCTGGCACTGCCCGCTGTGTCCTCTTCACCCGGGCGTGATTCATGACCCGGTCCTGGCGCCATAGAACTACCCCCAGTTTCCTCACAGGATCGACAACCGATCTCCAAAGAAATACAGTGGCGTCTCCTTCACGCCCACTACCAATAGACCGAAGGAGACGCCACCGATGCAGACACCATGTTCCCACCCCAGAGATCGCCAAGTCAAGCGGGATATTGTGAAGCGATTCAAGGTCATTGTGGATGATCTCGTCGCAGCTACCGAGAACGGCGAGACCGTTCGATTGCTTGAGGAGCGGACATGGAGAGCGCTGCTCGATATTGGGCAGTTGCTGCTGGCGATGGTGCTGAACATCCGCCGCGCGACCGAAGAAGACATCGCAGAGCGGGGCTTGACAAAGCAGCAGACGAAGCTACGAAACGAGGCCGACTATTGGTACGAGCTGACGACGACCTTTGGTCCGGTCCGGTTCTTCTCGTACGCGTACCGCGACATGAGCACTCCAGTCGGCAGCGTCACGCGCGTCCCTGCCCGGGAGGCGGTGGTGCCGCTGTATGCGAAGACACGTTCCTCGGAACTCTGCCTGGAGTGGGAGAGCCGGCTCGGGAGCGAGCATCCGTTCCGGAAGGCGCAGGAGTTCTTATCCTACTTCACCCACGGCGCGGTCGAGCTCGAGGACACAACGATCTCACGGCACATGGTCACCGTGGCCAAGCTGATTGAACCGGAGTGGCTGTATCGCGACCCCGCGGAGATCCGGAGCGTTCTGGAGGAGCGCGCTACCCGAGACACCAGGACCGGTCAGCCGATCCTGTACATGTCCACGGATGCCCACGCTCTGCGTCGGTATGTGGACGAGACATGGGACGCGCAGTGGAAGATGGCGAACGGGATACGGCTGTGGTGCGTAGACCGAAACAACGGCGCGATCATCCATCTTGGCGGCGAGTACACCTGGGGGGACTGCGAAGAGGTTTCCGTCATCATCGATCGCCTCGTCACTTCCGGACATCTTGCGGAAGACGGCGACTACGGCGACGGTACCTCGGCGAAGCTGGTGGTCATCACCGACGGCGCTCCTTGGATCGAGAACCATGCCCTGCCGTTGCTTCCCTGGGCCGTGCCGATCCTCGACGCGTACCATGCCCTTGAGCACATTGGAGACTATGTCGCCATCCGCTTTGGGAAGGGCTCCGAAGATGCACGTGACTTCTACGACCGAGCGGCTCGTTACCTGCTCGGAAAGGCCATCAAGGACAAGCGTAGGTCGAAGACGCGGAAGGGGCACGAGAAGAGTCCAAGGGGCATAACCAGATCCGCAGCAGCTATCCAAACCTACGCAGGTGACGAACTCAAGCCGCTACGCATGACCGGACCTGAGAAGGTATTGGAGATGCTGATCCTGGATAAGCCTTCCACGAAGAAACAGCGAGTGGCCCGCAAGGCCTTGGTCAAC
>CAZNWW010000138.1:0-8354 GCA_964576155.1 uncultured Myxococcales bacterium
TAGGGGATCATGACGAGGGTCACCACGACGGGGATCAACGCCATGCCCCAGAACATGTTCTCCGGCCCGATCAACTCGGAGTAGAGGGAGTTCGAGAGGGGCCGGACCATGCCGTAGCTGACCATGAGCATGAAGCCGCCGCCCAGGAGTCGGGCCAGGACTCCGGGGGGCACGCTGCGGTTGGGAGCCTCCACGGACGTCTAATCCACGACGGGGGTGCCGTCGCTGCGGGTTGTGAAGCGATCGCCCGGCGCCCAGGCGCAGTCCGCGGTCACCGAGAGCTCCAAGCCTGCATCGACGGGGGCCATGCGGAAGCGCTTCAGGACCAGCATATCCCGGGCTTCGTCCTGGAACGACCCGGGGATGGTGAATGGATCACTTGTGGCCTCGAACCGGACATGCTCGCCTTCGGAGAGTCGCACCGTGACCCGACACGCGGCCACGGTGTCGAAGGGGTTCATCATCGGCACCGAGACGACGACGCCCTTCCCGTAGGCCACCTGGTCCAGCGGGACCTCCGGGGCCAGGACCTGCGCGTTCCGGCAGCGCCGCCCGAGGACGGCGGTCCCGAGCTTCTCGTCATCCAACACACACGACGCAGGGTCCCCTGAGAGCACCGCATGACATTGCTCTCGCACAGGGGCGGGGACGGTCTCGCAGGATCGGGCCGGGTCCTCCCGGAGCAGCTCCGTGAGGACCACCCATCTGCAGATCGCCTGGGCCGGAGGGGCGAGTTGGATGAGGGACCAGAACCGACGGCAGACATCGATGTTCAGGAGCGCGAGGACGTGACAGTGACCGTCGTCCTTCGGGCAGTTGACGGAGCGCTCGGGTCGGCCCAGGACCGCCCGCTCGCAAACCCGACGCAGCTGTGGTTCAGCGAGCTCGGCGCACCGGAGATGGTCACCCTCGAGGGCTGCGATCAGGGCGACGGTCAAGGCGCGGCACGCGGAGAGGAACTCCGGATCGTCCTTGGCGTCACAGAGCTCGGGTCGGCGCCGCGCAGCCGCGATGCAGCGCAGATCCAACAGCCGCTCTCCGCCGGTGCAGGACTCGAAGGCCTGGACTCGCGACAGGTGCATGGCGCTTGCGGTCTTGTCGAACGCATCCTGGAGCCGGCCGGCGATTGGGTACAATGCCCCCCAGATTCGCTCCCGGGCCCGGTGGTTCCGTCGAATGCGACGCTCCCGCTCCCAATGCTGAATCGCGTCTTTGCCGCCGCACTCCATGGTCGGCCGCGGGAGCATCCCGAGTTCGTCCAGGATCAGCTCCGGTTCGTCATCGGCGGACACCGCCGCCCCTGCGGCGTGGAGGCCGAGAATCAGAACGAACACGGCGATGGACTGGCGTCGGAGCACGGCTCCCCCTTTCGTCTGGAAACGATACACGGCGACGCCGGTTTTGCAACCGCGGGTAACCTGGAGGTCTGCCCTGGCTCTACCTTGTCGACACTGATATCATCCCCCTCGACGGAGGTCATCATGGGATTCATGGAGAAGCTGTTCGGGCCCAAGAGCAACGCGACGCCCGTCTACGTTGACGACGCGAATTACAGGGAGGAGGTCCTCAACCACGGCGGCCCGATCCTCCTGGACATCTGGGGGCCGAGCTGCGCGCCCTGTCAGCGGCTGGCGCCCGTGATGCAGTCCCTGGCGAGGGCGTACGTCGGTCGTGTCGTCGGGTATCACCCAAAGGGCTACTTCGACGATATGATCGACACGGAGTTCGGGGATGAGCCGGAGACCGAAGCGGAGGCACCTGAGGAGCAGTCGATGATCCCCGACGCCGACGCGGAGGGGCTGTCGAAGAAGGCGCTGAAGAAGAGAGAGAAGAAGGCCCGACGGAAGGAGCGGACTGCCTCCTGACGCATCAGATCACCAGGCGATCAATCCCATGACACCCCACTCCTTGCCATGACCCGGCTCCTCGAGGGCCCAGATGCAGGAAGGCTCGATCCGCGCGCCGTCCGATGAGGTAATCGGGTACAAGTTGACGTCGACCACGGTGACCTCAACGGTCTGGTGGGCCTCGGCAGGCGCCAACTCGAACCATGGCAACTCCAGACGCTTCGTCCCCTGGGCGCCATGCAGCTCCACCGTCGCCACACAACGTCCCGGGACTGGGAATGCGTTCAACACCGAGAAACGGAGCCTCACGCCGTCTTCCTCCCCGGTTATCTCCGGGATCCATCCTGGATTGAGGGTTGCGTTGCGACAGCTGCGATCCAGGAGCAGCCCGGCCTCCTCCGGCCGAGGCGCGGGGCAGAGCTCCGGGCTGCCCGCGTAGACCGCCAGGCAGGCGACGCGGCGGGTGGGATCCCGGAGGGTGTCGCACCATCGAGGATCGTTGATCCGGATCGCCTCCCGCCAGAGGATCCCATCACACCGCTCCTGCGCCGAGGGGATCGTCGAGAGGAGGATCCCTCCCCGGGCGCAGATCTCCGGTGTGAGGGTGTCCACGGCGGGCAGCGGCGGCCCGCCGAGCTCGAGCTCCCGGGCGGCTTCGACCAGCTCGATACACCGCGACGCGGCCTCCCAGGATGCATAGACACAGAGCTCCGCGCGCCTGGCGGCCACTGCGGCGCAGACCACCTCCGAGGGACGCAAGCCCTCGACGCAGGCTTCCCACCGGTCCCGGGCCGCTGTCCACACCGCCCGGCGACCCTGGTACTCACCGGTGCTGAGGTGCTGACCCACGGCATGGACGAATCCCGAGAGACCCTTGTTCGCCCTCTCGTTCAGGCGGAGCTCCCGCTCTGCATCCCATTTCTTCATGCGCTTGAGGCCCCCGCATTGCGCCGTCGGTCGGGGCCCCATCCCCAGATCGTCGGTGCCGGGGATCGGATCCGGACCGGGCCCGTCGAGGAGCGTGAGGAGCAGGGGCAACACCATCAGTATGCGCATTGCGATACCTCAACCATCGAATGTAGCGACCGCCCCGGGGCCAGCCTCTCCGGCGCCCTCGAGGACGTGCAACGCGAAGACACAGTCCGGTCGAACCCTCCAGGTCCAGGCCTGGGAAGCGGGCGACACCCGCACATCCAGAGGTACGGTCTCCCCCCGCCAGGCTCGCGGGTTCCCTGGGAGGCCGAAGGTGGGCGTGACTACATGTCGAACCACGCCGTCTGGTGCCTCGGCCTCCAGGTGCAGGACACAATCCGCTGCCTCCCGGAAGGGGTTGTAGAGGGTCACGGAGAGGGTCGTAGATCCTCGATGCCATTTGACCGACGGCGCGATAACCCGACCGACGGCCGCGTCCCTGCACCGGGAATCCAGGAGCAGCCCGGTCTCGTAGCGCCCCGGGGGCGGACAGGCTTCGGGCGCGCGGGCTCCCACCGCCTGGCACCCCCCTCTCCACGCACCGCCGAGGCCTTGTTCACACCCACCCACACCACGCGCCGCCTCGATCCAGAGGCTCCACCGGCAGAGGAACCGAAACCCCGTGGGCCAACTCGAAAACACACCAGGGACTCGACAGTTGCCGGGGGTGAGCCAGAGTTCGAGGAGGCACGCAATCGGTCCGGCGGTACATCGGGGACGTCCCGTGGCGCGCAGAACGCAGGTGTCCCGGCTCTCCGGGGTCTCCAACAAATCGCAGGGAGCCGGATCCCCTGTCTCCGATGCCCTGATCGCAGTGGTCACCATCCTGCACACGCCGCGCTTGCCCGGGTCGTCCTCCGCCTCGCAGAGCTCCTGACGCCCCGACGCCGCGGCCACACAGACCGCACCCTGCGTCGGCAGTTCAGCCAGACAGGCGCGGTACCGGGATCGCACCTCCTCGACCAGGGCCCGCTCCACGTCCTGCGCTGCCCCATTGAGCCGCGGCTCGACAGCGTGGACCCAGGCTCCCAGGATCTTCCCTGCGATCGTCTCCAGGCGCTCGATACGCTCTGCCTCCCAGAGAGCCAGCATGGGCACCCCGCCGCATTCCGGGGTCGGTCGCTGGGACATCCCCGGCGGGATCTCCAGCTCCTCCTCCCCTTCGGCCCCGTTCGGGAGGCAACAGAGGGCCAGGATGATGAGCGAAAGCAGAGGTCGGAACATCGGTGTCCCCGCAGCGCCTCGTCCATGGGCGCAGTGAACAGGTGCACGATAGCCTCCGCGGCGGACGGGATCAATCGGCGCGATCTTAGGAATAGGTGCAGCAGGCCCCGTGTCCCAACTTGACATCGCTCGGCCGTAGGGGGTAGTTTCGACCGATCCCCGACCGACCAGCGGGGCGCACAGACACAACCGAAGAAGGACGGAAATATGACCGCCAGAAAAACAAACCGGTTCCCATGGACTACAATCCTCCTGCTCGGGCTCGGGTTCCTGCCCCTGGCCGCGCTGACCCTCTGGGCGCCCGCCGCGGACGGACTCCAGGGGAGCATCTGGGAGCGCCTCGCCGAGCAGCGCGAGGCCGCTACCGCCGGCGGGGAGTTTCCGCAGCAAGCCCCGGAATGGGATAACGCAGAGGGTGTCCCTGCGGACAACCAGAAGTACTGGGCCCGGAAAGGCGGTGGTGCGCTGTCTCATCAGGAGCGGATCCGGCTCATCCTGAAGGCCATGCCCAAGCAACACGACATCCTAATCAACGTGACCATCAACGAGATGCCGGGTACCTCGGACCTGACCCGCCTGGGCCGAGCCGCAACACCGGCGCTGGTCAAGGCGCTGCTCAACAACATGAACGACGGGGTCCGGGGCGTCTGCGCGTCGGTCCTCGGTGAGATCCGCGATCCCGCGGCCTCGGAGGCCCTGGTGCTGGCCCTCGAGGACGCTTCACCGGAGGTTCGGTACAACGCGGTGGGCGCGCTGGGCAAGATCGGCGGCACGGGCAGCGTGGACCGCATCATGGCCATGATCACCAACCCCGAGGAGGAGAACTGGATCAAGGGAGCCGCAATCCATGCCCTGGGCCGAATCGGAGACACCCGTTCCTTCGATCTCCTCCTGAAAATGGTCCGATCAGAGAAGTATCGAGGCCTGCAAGGCAACATCGTGAGCGCGCTCTGGCTCGCCCGCGGGCGTGTCAAGCGCGCCAAGCTCGTCAAGGTCTTCACGGAACTGCTCCGGAAGAACGAGCCCGCCGCGACCAGCGTCATCTCCTACCTGGGCTGGCTCCAGGCCGAGGCCGCTGTGGATCCCCTCGCCGACTACTTCGTGGGCCGCTCGGACTGGGTGAAGAACAGCATCATCCTGGCCATGGGCCGCATCGCCAACAAGAAGGCCCGGACGTTCCTGCGCGGCGTAATGAAGAACCCCCAGAAGGCCCGCCACCTGAACAACGCGGCCATCGCGCTCTCACAGATGGGAGACGGGGCCTGGGTGATCAGCAACCTGGTGAATCTCCTGGCCGA
Organism: uncultured Myxococcales bacterium; assembly: GCA_964576155.1. Taxonomy (GTDB): domain Bacteria; phylum Myxococcota_A; class UBA9042; order CAIXZC01; family CAIXZC01; genus CAZNWW01. The sequence goes on from CAZNWW010000138.1 coordinate 5,342, forward strand.
CCGCAGGGTGTACTTCCGCATCAACGCCGCCTTTGCGCTGGGCGAAGTCGGCAACGACAACATCACAGCGGTGGACGCGCTGGCTGCGGCGCTGGAGGACCCGAACGACTTCGTCAAGTCCGAGGCCGCGGTCGCGCTGGGCCGCTTGAAGGACTCCCGGGCGGTGCCCGCACTCCTGAAGGCCGCCGGGACCGAGAATCCCTTCGTACAGCTTGACATGGTCATCGCGCTGAACCGCATCGACTATAAGAAGCACAACCACCTGATCTTCGAGAAGCTCCTGGTCCATAAGAAACCACGCTTCCGGCGGATCCGGGAGCGGGGGATCCGCTTCCTTGCCGAGGCGGGTGACGACCGCGCGGTGCCCTGGATCCTCGAGTCCATGCGAGACGGCACCTACCAGGGGTGGGATCGGGCGTTCGGCATGCTCAAGGACCTGCCCCGGTTCGACCATGACCTCTTCGCTCCGGCCTTGCTGCAGGCGGTAATGTCCCAAGGCTACAGCGCCGCGGGGGCGGCCGCGCTGGCCCTGATCCGTGAGCGTGAGGTCGGGGGCCTCTCCCAGTTCCTCATGGAGACCGTGTACCACGCCTGGTTGGATCAGAAGAAGCGCCTCTACCTCACCCTCGGGACGGTGGCATCCGCCGCAGACATCGAGACGATCTCACGTATCAAGGAGCCCAACGACGCGGTCGACCTCTACAAGGACTTTGCCCTCGCCAGCCTGGGCCAGACCGAGGCCCTCGACCGCCTCCTGGCCGTGGTGCGGGACGGCGCGCTGGGCCAGAAGCGGGACGCGGCCTTCCTCCTCGGGTACCTTGAAAAACCCGTGGCCCGGGAGAAGCTCCTCGGCCTCCTGAAGAGCGAGGATCAGCTCACCGCGATCAACGCATCCTACGCGCTCCTCCCCCACGGGGCGGAGGCGGCATTCCAGTACCTCTACGACATCATGAAGTCTGCAACCCCCGCGCTGGCCCAGGAAGCGGAGCGGACCCTGCGGGTCTCCCCCGCGCCGGGGATTCTGCCCTTCCTCAAGGACAGCCTCGCGGACGAGCGGGATCTGATCATGAAGCAGCGGCTCTCGACCTTGATCTATGAGAAGGAGCCGAAAGAATTCAGGTAGGCACCTCGGGCACCTCGAGACGATGTCGTACTCCGGGGTCCGGCGGCCCCGACCGCCGATGGCTGCGTTCCTCCTCCTCGACGTAGCTCTGCTACGCCTTCGTCGTCGCGCCTTGCCCTCGACGCCCGGTGCTCACCGGAGCCCCTGGAGTACGACACCGCCTCGAGGCGCTGGTGGTTGTTCATTATGAAAGTAAGAGGAGAGGGGGATCTGAAGTCACTCGCGCTATTGGTTCTGGTGCCGGTCTCGGCGGTGCTTTGCCTGCGGGAGTTGTCCACGTTCCAACTCGGCAAGGCGGTGCTGGTCGGACCGTTGTTGGCTGTCCTGCTGATCGGAAGGCGTCCGGGCGCGAGTTGGCCCGTGCCGCCGGTCCTTGCAGCAGCGGTGGGGATGGTCCTGGTTGGCGTTGTCGCGCTCCTGCACTCCCCGAGCCCCGGAGTCGGGGCTTGGGAGCTTTGGTTGGATCTGTTGTTCCTTGGCGCTTTGATCGGTGGAGCTCGTCTCGGTACGTCGGGTCCCGGCCAGATCATTGTAGCCGTTGCAGGTGCAGGTGCTGCGCTGGTCGTCGTGACCGCGCTCGAGGCCGCCGGGGTGGGCCCCCTCTGCCCGGCCGCGGTGTCCAAGGCCGGCACCATGGGAAACCCGAACTTCACCGGGGCAGTGATGGCTCTGGCCGCTCCAGCCAGTCTGGCACTGGCTCTCGAAGCTCGGCGTTGGTGGTCGGCCGCAGCCTGGTCGGGCCTCGTCCTTGCGATCCTGGCAGCGGTCGTCTCGCTCGGCTCGTGGACTGGTGCGGTCGGCGCCATGTTCGGGCTGTTCGCGGCGGGGATCCACGCGTTGGCCCGCCGGGGACGTCCACGCACCGCCATGGTCATTGCCCTCGTGTTGGTCAGTGTCGTCGGGGGAGCGCTCTCCTCCTCCACCGTGCGCGGGCACCTCTCAGACCGCTGGTACATGGCGCGGGTGTCAGCCGGCGCAGCAGCAGAGCGGCCGCTTGCCGGGCGTGGGCTGGGGGGGTTCCCCCGGGGGTTCCTGGATGCGCAGGCTGTGATCCTGGAAGACAACGTCGAAGAACGTGGGCGCTGGACCCGCGCCCTGCATGCGCACAGCGAGCCGCTGCACGCGTTTGTGGAGCGGGGCGTCGGCGGGCTCCTTGCGTGGTTCGCGCTGTGGGGAGCGATTTTCTGGGCTTTTATCTCTGCACGGGTTCAGCCCCCCCTCCGCCCTTCGGGCACCTCCCCCAACAAGGGGGGAGGAAGCAGCGGTGCACAATCGACGGACACTGTAGTAAACGATGTAGCAACCGACGCTCGGCTGAGCAACGTAGTTCCTCCCCCCTTGTTGGGGGAGGTGTCGCCGCAGGCGACGGAGGGGGGGCTGACCCCGTGCAGAGACCTCCTACCTGGTCTCACTGGGATCCTCGTGGCCGGCTTCGCACTATCCCTGGGAGAGTTCCCGGGACATCTCGTGCCGGTGCAGCTTGCCCTGGGGCTCGCTGTGGGAGGGGCGTTGAAGCTGAGTTGGACGGACGCAGCTCCGCCCGTGCGAAACTTATGCCCTTTGGGTGCCACGCCCCGATATCGGCCCGTGGACGGGCCTCCCACAGGGGGAGTCGGCCCTAAAGGGCCTCCCACAGGGACGGGATGGTGGCGACACCTCATCTGGTTGGTAGCGATACCCCTCTTCCTGGTCCCTCCATGGTTGGCCTTGTCGGACCGGGCTCTGACCCGGGGCGACCCGGCAGAGGCCCTGCGAGTCAATCCTTGGAACGGGCAGGCAGCCTTCTCGGTGGCCCTCGCAGAACAGACCGGCGGAGCGCCCACGGGCTGTGCGCACGCCCGCCTGGCAGATCGCCTCCTTCCCTCCCCAGCGTCCGCCATGGCTCTGGGA
>CAZNWW010000139.1:0-5176 GCA_964576155.1 uncultured Myxococcales bacterium
GGGGATCGCAGACCCCCGCCGACTTGCACGCGTTGTTCCCCGGAGATGTCGTCCACTCCAGATCATCGTCGGTGTCGCCGTTGCAGTCGTTGTCGACGCCGTCACATGAGACCTCGGCCTCCTCGTAGTCATTCACGCCGTCGTAGAGACATGTCCATTCGCCCGCGCTGCAGTTGGCCGCGAGGCCGATCTGGCAGACGCCCTTGCCGTACCCGATACAGTCAGCGCCCGTGGGACCCGGCTCTGTGAGGTCTTCGTCGACGACCTTGTCGCAGTCATTGTCAATGTTGTCGCAGGTGGTCTCCTCTGCCTCCCAGCCGACACCGGGGTCGCCTTCGCAGGTCGACTCGCCCTGGGCGCAGCCCCATACCATGGAGTCTGCGCAGATCCCCTCGAAGGAGCAGTTGGACATCTTCTTGGGCGACTCGTCCTCCCCTCCAAAGTCCGAATCAAGGCCCTCGTCCGCGACGCCGTCGCAGTCGTTGTCCAGGCCGTCACATTTGTTCTCGTGGTAGATGCCTTGCAGGAGCACCGTAAAATCTGTGAATCCGGCGGGGTATTTGCATTCCCAGACCCCGGGAGTTCCTACATCCTCCTCGTTGCAGGCCGCTGTGACCGTGTCGTCGCAGATCCCCAGGTAAAGGCAACCCGCCTCGTCGATGATTGCCGCGTAGTTTGCGTCCAGGGGCCCAGCGGAGATCTCCTCGTCGATGAGGCCGTCGCAGTCGTTGTCCAGGGCGTCGCAGAGCTCCGGGTCTCCGTCCTCCAGCTGCGCGTAGCCCAGCGCGAACGCGGCGGAATAGTCGCAGGACCAGATCCCCGGGGCCTCGCCCTTATCGTTGCACACCGCCTGGACAGCGCCGGCACAGACGCCCTCCTGGGTGCAGCCTGCCGCGGTGAGCGCGTCCCCGTGCGTGGCGGTGATGGCCTCGTCGACCTCGCCGTCGCAGTCGGTGTCCAGGCCGTCGCATTTGGTCTCCACCCACTGGCAGGCCGGGTCGTCGTATTCTGGAGAGTCATCGGTGCCGCAGTTGTCCCCGTCGCCTGTCTCCACGGGGCCGTCCATGTAGGTGCAGATCCAGGCCCCGGCCTTGCATTTCGCGGTGGTGTTCGTGGCGCATTCACCCAGAACGTGGCAGGTGGTCCAGGCCAGGTCCTGGTAAGGGCTGCTCTCGGTGATCTCGATATCGAGCACGTTGTTGTACACCTTGTGCTGGTCCACCAGGCCGTCGCAGTCGTTGTCCAGGTTGTCGCACCAATGCCCGTCTGCGTGGAAGAGGGCCTCGTTCTCGGCGTAGACGTGGTTGGCCTCGATGTCCAACTCGTCGTCTTCGGAATCGACGCCGTCGAACTCGAGCGCGTCGTATGCGCAGACGAAGTAGGCTGCCTCGTAGGTGCCGTCGTTGTTGCCGTCGTGGGGGAGGCAGTGGAGGAGCACATCGGTCTCCTCGGTGATCGGGTCGTACCCGCACACGCCGGGCAGGACCGGCTTGCCGTAGGGGTCGAGGTCCGGCACAGAGGGCTGCCCGATCAGTTCGGTGTCCCCGTGGATCATGGGGCAGTTGTCGCCCTTGGCGAAGCCGGGATCCTTGGAACCCACGCAGCCGCTGCTCCATGTCTTGCAGAACGGGGTGTCGCAGGCCTCACCGCAGCGCGCTGCGACCAAGCTCTCCCAGTCCAGACCCTCGTCGATGTCGCCGTCGCAGTCGTTGTCCAGGCCGTCGCAGAGGGTCTCCTCGACCTGGTAGGCCAGGTCGGCCAGGATCTGGGTCATGTCGCAGATCCAGTGCCCGCCGAGACAGACCGCGTCCACCTTGCCGTCGCAGACGCCCTGGTACGGGCAGTCGGACTCGGTGATGTCCGTGACCTCGTCGGTCTCACCGTCGCAGTCGTTGTCGATGCTGTCACAGAGGGACTCCGGCGCGTCGAAGAGCGCGACGTCTTTGTAGTTGCACTCCATGCTGCCCTGGTAGCATCGGAAGTAGACGTCGCTCTTGGCTTGATAGGGATCCTCGTTGGCCACGGAGGCGTGACAGATGCCCCCGAAGCCCTGGCAGAGGGAGTAGGACAGGCCTTCGATATCCGTCTGGTCGAGGTCACCGTAGTGCTCGTGGTCCTCGTCGGTGTCGCCGTCGCAGTCGTTGTCCGTGTTGTCGCAGAGGGAGCCCGGATTCTCGATCTGAGGGTCGAAGAGCTCCCTGGGTGAGTAGTCGGGCACCTCGGTGGCGTCGCATTCGAACGCGTGGACCGGTGGGTTCCCGGCGCCGACGCAGGTGATCGTCACCGCGCCGGGCGCGGTGGAGCAGACCCCGTTATTCATGGCGGGGCAGGCGTCAGCGAAGTCGACATCGTCGATCTCGTCCTTGTCGCCGTCGCAGTCGTTGTCCTTGCCGTCGCAGTGGGTCTCCTTTTTCTGGTAGACATCTCCGAGGACTGAGTAGTCGCACTCCCACTTGAGGGTTTCCTCGTTGCAACTCCAGACCAACGGCAGGCCGGAGCTGCTCTGCTCGTTACAGACGCCCTCTGTCTTGCAACCGGGCTGGCTGGCGCCCTTGCAGGCCCCCGTGATGTCCGGGAAGGTGTCCAGTCCTTGCGTGTCAGCAGGTTCCTTGGTGTCGTTGCCGTTTCCGCCGAGGTCGAAGTCCGGCTTGCAGGCGCATAGCGAGCTGGCGAGGACCAGGGAGAGCAAGAGCGATTTCCGAGTGGTGTTTTTCATCGTGACCCGCCTTTCTCACAGTCCCCCCGGGGGGGACCTCTCAGCGTCAGAACGTGATCGCCGAATTCAGGGTGAAGCCGTCAGGAGTGATCCCCGGGTAGAAGGAGAGCATCTCCAGGGTGGCCTCCTTGTCCCGGCTCTCGCCGTCGTCGAGGAGCACCATCAGGAGTCCCCCCGCTGCCGCGGCGCCGCCGATGGCGCCCAGCGCGATGGAAGCCCCCCAGTAGGACTGGACGTCCTGGAGGAGCTTCTTCTGCTTCGGCGAGTCGTCGGGAGCTTTTTCGGCCTTCGCAAAGCTGTCGTTCATCGCCCAGCCGGCGTAGCCGGCGACCCCGCCCATGGCCACGCCGAGGCCCATGGTGATCCAGCCCCAGCCCTTGAGGCCGAGGCCCCTGCGCGGGGGCTCCCACTTGATCGCCTGCCTGGTGGGCGCGGCCGCCCCCGGGGCCCGGGTCAGGTAGACCTGGACCCGGGTGGCCTTGTCCGGGGTCACCGTGGCGAAGCCGGTCCAGTCCGCGTGGTTCTTGGCCCAGACCTGGATGACATAGCGCCCGGCGGGCTTGGAGATCTGCAGAGGCGCGATCCCTGCGACGCTGCCGTCGACGCGGACCTCCGCGCCGGCCACGGATGACTCGATGATCAGATCGCCCTCGCCTGCGGCGCGCTGCAGCATCACTGAGATATCCTCGGAACCGCCGGACTCGAGGACCAGGTCCCGGCTCTCCTCGGCCCAGCCGTCCTTGCGCACCGAGAGGGTGCCGCGGCCGGACAGGAGCCACCAGACCACGCGGCCGTCGTCGCTGTCCGGGACGCTGGCCCGGACCGTGCCGTCCTCAGCGGTGAACTCGATGCGCGCGTCCTCGGGGAAGACCCGCAGCGCGACCCGGACCCGGGAGGCCCGCAGGCGCTCCCGTACCTGGCCGAGCCAGGCGGCAAGGGCCTCGTCCCGCTCCTCGGGCGCGGTCATGCTCAGGTACCGCTCGCCCCAGGCCAGGGCCTGCTCGTCCTTGCCCAGATCCCGGTAGACCTTGATGATCGCCTCGAAGTATCGGGGCGAGGGGACGATGGACGCGGCCCTCTTCAACTCGAAGAGGCCTCGAGAGGTGTCGCCCAGGTCCACCAGGAGCCGACCCATGGAGTAGGCCTTCTCTGCTTCGGGGTAGCCGCCCGCGGCCGCGGGCCGTGGAGCGAGAGTGGTGAGGAGCACCGCCAGGGTGAGGACCGGGGCCAGCCCCGCCATCCAGCGTGCCATGTTTTCGCCTCCGTTGTCGGTCGGGCTCCACGCTCGTCCGCGCGCGTCACCTCGTTCCCATCCCAGACATTGTAGACGTACTCGTGGCAAAGCTCAAATATCCAAGCCGTTCGGTTTCCTTGACCGGGCGCGCCCTGCGTGGTATCCGGTGGGCCCTGGAATTCGACGAAGGGCGGGGGGATGCGCATCATCGCCGGCCGGTACAGGGGACACCCGCTCGTTGCGCCTGCTGGGCGTACCGCCAGGCCCACCACGGATCGGGTCCGCGAGGCCCTCTTCTCCATCCTGGGTGCGTCCGTGGAGGACGCGATGGTCCTGGATCTCTTTGCGGGATCCGGCGCCCTGGGCCTGGAGGCGCTGAGCCGCGGGGCCGCTCGGGCGGTGTTCGTGGAGGCCTCCCCTCGGTCCCTGGCAGCGCTCCGCAAGAACATCGAACGGTTGGGCGCCGACGCGGTCCGGGTGGCGAAGGGCCGCGTGGAGGAGACCCTCCCCCGCCTCGCAAAGGATGGTGAGACCTTCGACCTGGTCTTCCTCGATCCCCCGTACCACAAGGGTCTCGCTGCTGAGATAGCGAGGCGCCTCGGCGCCGGGCCTCTGCTGCGCCCCGGCGCGCGGGTGGTCGCCGAGCACGAGGCCGACGAGACCCCTCCTGAGACCCTGGAGGGGGGCCTGGTTCGAGACGACACCCGACGTTATGGAGATACCGCACTCACCTTCTATCGCGCCCCTGTGGAGGCACAATGAAGACCGCCGTGTACCCCGGCACCTTCGATCCCCTCACCAACGGACACGTGGACATCGTCCTGCGGGCCTTGAAGGCCTTCGACAAGGTGGTCGTGGCCCTCGGAGTCAACTCCAAGAAGGAGGCCCTGTTCACCGTAGAGGAGCGCAGGGAGATGATCCGGGAGACCTTCGCAGGAAATGATCGGGTCGAGGTGGACACCTTCAGCGGACTCCAGGTGGAGTACTTGAAACAGATCGGCGCGGACGCAGTGGTGCGCGGCCTGCGGGCGGTGTCCGACTTCGAGTTCGAGTTCCAGATGGCGAACATGAACCGGAAGCTCTTCCCCGAGGCGGAGACCTTCTTCCTCATGACCGGACAGGACAACTTCTACCTGAGCTCCAGCCTCATTAAGGAGGTGGCCGAGCTGGGAGGCTGCGTCGACGGTCTGGTCCCCTGAACGGGTGGGGGGGGCCGGGGCTGCCGT
>CAZNWW010000139.1:5186-8347 GCA_964576155.1 uncultured Myxococcales bacterium
ATAGTAATAGTCTTTTGGCGTGGCGATCTCTAATATTGCGATTCGGAGGCTGAGATGAAGATTTCGCAACGGACTGCGCGCATCAACCCGTCCATCACCCTTGGCCTCAACGCCAGAGCGCTGGAGCTGACCCGCCAGGGGGTCGACCTGGTCAAGCTGGGCGTGGGCGAGCCGGACATCGACACCCCCGAGGTCGTCTGCGAGGCCGGGCGGCGGGCGATAGACGAGCGCGCCCTGCGCTACACCCCCACCGCGGGGACCACGCAGCTCCGCGACGCCATCGGTGCCTATCTCAAGGATCTCTACGGCCTCGAGTACGGCCCATCGGAGGTCATCGCCTCCTCCGGGGCGAAGCACTCCCTCTTCAACGCGATCGCCGCGATGACCGACCCCGGGGACGAGGTGATCCTCCCCGCACCCTATTGGGTCTCCTACCCGGAGATGGTGGGCATCGCGGACGGGGTTCCCGTCTACCTGGAGACCCGCAAGGAGGACGGCTTCAAGATCCGGCCCGAGGATCTGGATGCGACGATCACGCCCCGCACCACGGCCCTGTTCTTCAACTCCCCTTCGAACCCCACGGGGGCCGCGTACACCCGCGCCGAGCTGGAGGCCCTCGCCGAGGTCCTGCAAGGCCGAAACGTCTGGGTCCTCTCCGACGACATCTACTCCACGATCCTCTTCGACGGGTTCTCCTTCGTGTCCATGGCCCAGGTGCCGGGCATGCGGGAGCGGACCGTGATCGTGAACGGGGTCTCGAAGACCTTCTCGATGACGGGCTGGCGTCTCGGCTTCGCCGCAGGCCCCGAGCCCATCGTCAAGGCCATGACCCGCCTCCAGGATCACACCACCTCCTGCCCGAGCGCGCTGAGCCAGGCCGCGGCCACCGACGCGCTGCGGCGGGGCCCCGGGCTCACCTCGGACTGGGTGGCCGGGCTCCAGCCCCGCCGGGACCTGATGCTCGAGCTGCTTCGGGAGATCCCCGGGGTGGACTGCCCGACCCCCGAAGGCGCGTTCTACCTCTTCCCGGACATGCGGGCCTGGCTGACCCCCCACACGGCCTTCCCGGACACCATGGCCCTTTGTGAACATCTCCTGACCGAGGCGGGGGTCGTCTGCGTCCCCGGCGAGGCCTTCGGCGCGCCTGGGTTCATGCGCCTGTCCTTCGCCGTGGACGAGGACACGATCCGTGAGGGCCTTCGGCGGATCCGTGTCGGCCTCGAGGCCATGAAATAGGAGCGCGGAATGACCGAAAACAAGACCATTTCCCTGCCGCTCCGCATCCACGGCGCGGTGGTCTGGACCCTCATCGGGGTCGTGGTCATCGCCGCGGTCCTCGGCACCGCGGCGGTGGTGAACGCGGGCCTGCCGGACTGGTACATGCACATGGGGATGTGGGGAGCCCTGGTCATCTACGTCCTCCTCTACCTGAACTCCTTTTACGGGCGCCGCGTGGTCCGACAGTGGTTCAACCTGACGGTCTTCGTGGCGGTCTCCCTGTTCTGGATGTACCTGCTCAAGGGTCTGGTCCCCGGGCAGACCATGGCCGTGGAGGGGGAGATCGTCGAGCGGGTGGCGCTGCCTGTTCTCTGGGGCCCCATCGCGCTGCTCGTGGCGGAGGATCTTCTCCTGATCGCCCATGCCGCCGCAATCGGTCGCTGGCGTTGGGAGGCCCCTCCCACAGGGGAACCCGCCGATGACTGAGATCAACTGGGCCGCAGCGGGCGACGAGGCCCTCCGCAACCTGATCACCCTCCTTCGCTTCGACACCACGAACCCACCGGGCAACGAGCTGGAGGCCATGCGCTGGGTCGCGGGGGTCCTCGAGGCCGAGGGGTTGGAGCCCGTGGTCCTCGAGTCCTCGCCGGGTCGGGGCAACCTGGTCTGTCGCCTGAAGGGTGCAGGCCGGCAGGGTGCCCTCATCCTGGACGCGCACCTGGACGTGGTCCCCGTGGAGGGCCAGGAGTGGACCCGCCCGCCCTTCGAGGGCAAGGTCACCGACGGCTTCGTCTGGGGCCGGGGCGCGCTGGACATGAAGCACATGGCCGCGATGTCCCTGCAGGCGATGCTCCTGGCGAAGCGCCACAGCCTCCCCCTCGAGGGGGACCTGGTCCTGGTCCTCACCGCGGACGAAGAGGCCGGCGGCGAGCTGGGCGCCCGCTGGCTGGCCCGGGAGCACCCCGAACTCCTCGATGGGGAGTACGCGCTCGGCGAGGTCGGAGGTTTGACGCTCCACGTGAAGGACACCCGCTTCTATCCGGTGATGGTCGCAGAGAAGGGTCTCCTCTGGCTGAAGCTTCGGGTCCGAGGTGACGGAGGACACGGCTCGATCCCTCGCCCCGGGAGCGCGCCCGAGCGGGCCGCTGAGCTGGTGCGCCTCCTTGCCCGCAAGCGGTTCCAGGTCGAGCCCAATGAGGCGGTGCGCCTCTTCCTCGACGCGCTGGGCGGCGCCATGGGCCTGCCCACGAAGATGGTGCTCAAGCTGATCCAGGTGCCGGGGATCGGCCACTGGATACTGCGGAACGCAGTGCGGGAGCCCGAGCGGGCCGCCAGCCTCGCGGCGCTATTGTCCAACACTGTCAATCCGACGGTGATGTGCGGCGGGAGCAGCGTCAATGTGATTCCATCGGAGGTGGAGATCAAGGTGGACTGCCGTATCCTCCCCGGCACGGTGCCCGAGCGCTTCACCGAGAAGATCCAGGCCCTCGTGGGGCCCGACGTGGAGATCGAGGTCCTCCAACAGCACATGGGGACCACCGTGTCCATGGACAACCCGCTCTACCGCTGCATCGAGTCCGTGGTGGCCGCCCACGAGCCCGGCGCGAAGGTGGTGCCTTACATGATCTCGGGCTTCACCAATGGTCACGCCTACCTGTCCCTCGGGGTGAAGTACATGGGCTTCACCCCGGTGGTCCTCCCGGCGGGTCTGGAGTTCAACCGGCTCTTCCATGCCGCGGACGAGCGGGTCCCCGTGGACGGCTTCAAGTGGGGCGTGCGTGTCCTGTACGAGGTCGCCGCGAAGCATCTTCGGCCCCAACAGTCAACCTACCAATCGGCGGGGAGCGCGGCTTCCGCTATTCCGATGAGGTGATCCACCGGAGCCTCGTCGAGATCGAGCCAGATCGTGAGGGCCAGGGCCCCCTGCACCGCGAGCATGGCGA
>CAZNWW010000140.1:0-8327 GCA_964576155.1 uncultured Myxococcales bacterium
AGAAAACCTCGATTGATCCGTTATACTCTTCTTATGGGGAGGGTGATTTGACTCGCCTTCTCGAGGCAATATATTGCCAGTCAGAGGCCTGCTGGCCGGAAGAGCAGTAATGTCGCGATGGGAGAAGAAGCAATCTACGTCCAGGGGAGCCCGCTGGGTCAAGGCCTTAGCGCTCGCCCTCGTGATTCAACTCCCCCTCTTCTACATGGTGCATTTGCTTCTGGAGTCCAGCGACGGCCTTGCCCCGCTCAACCCGCTGAGACGTGATGGCCTTGGCGAGTTCGAGATCAACCACGACGAGCCTGCTACGCGCAACTCAGCGGATGAGTTCGAGGAGTACAAGCCAAAGGAGCTCCCGGAGGAGATCGACGGCACAGAGGTTCCGGTGGGCCAGATCGTCGACATCGCCCCACCGGAGGTCGAAGAGATCCCCGAGCGTGCGAACTTCTCGGCCCGGTACGCCAGCAAGGTCAAAGAGGAGATTCGGGCCCTCGCACCCACTGAGGATCAGGAGCTCCCACGATCACCTCACACCACCAAGAAGTCTGCGACGCAGGAGCGGAAGTCCAGCCAGGGCGACCAGGGAACAGACAAGGCCTCATCCCGCGCACCAGCCTCGGCCACCGACGACGTGCCTGCCCCCGCTGACGATGGCTCTGAGGGCGCACGGGAGGTAGTCGCTCGACCCCTCCAGAAGGAAGGGGGGGCGGTGGTCTCTCCATCGGACGGGGGCAGGGATCCCTTCGAGAACGTCCGCTCCCTCGGGAGACCTTATGCGTCCAAGGACTACCTGGGGCACATCGAGAAGACCGGCGAGACCAATCTCCTAAACACAATGCCCTACCGCTACATCGGGTTCTTCGAGCGGGTGAAGGCCGGGGTGCGCAGGGAGTGGAGCCCCAACGGCATCTATCGACACCGGGATCCCACGGGCGAGCTCTACGGGTACAAGGACCGCATGACCGTGCTGCGGGTGGTGCTGGACACCAACGGATACCTGGAGGATGCAACGGTGCTGCGCACCTGCGGCCTCAAGTTCCTTGACGAGGAGGCGAAGCGCGCGCTGTGGGCGGCGGCGCCGTTCATCAATCCCCCGATGGGTCTCGTGAAGGGTGACTCCAAGATCCGCTTCGAGTTCGGCTTCGTGTTCCTCATCGCGTCCTCCAAGAACCGAGTGTTCTGGAAACTGCAATGACTCTACGCATCTTCGCCGCCTTCGTGGCTCTCCTCATGATGACGGGTGTGGCCGCTGCGGAGGAGTGGGCCGTGGAGGAGACCCCCCACTTCCGCTTCGAGACCCACCTGTCGAACTCAAGGGCGCTTCGCCCGCTCGCCGAGCGTGCCGAGGCGATCAGGGATAGACACTGCGAGTTGATCACCCCGTGCTTCGACCAGAAGATCACGGTCCGGGTGCTCCCCGAATCCGTGACCTTCAGGAAGGCCCAGCCCGGATCGCACATCGATTGGGCCGCTGGGATTGCGTACTACAGGCGGGACCTGATCCTCTTGCGCCTGGACGGCGGGATGATGTTGAACCTCCTGGAGACCCTGGAGCACGAGATCTCCCACATCGCCTTGTTGAACGCCGTGCCGAGGCGTCCACCCCAGTGGTTCATCGAGGGTCTTGCGATCCTCCAGGCACGCCAGGACCTGATCTCCCGCTTCGAGGCCTCGGCAGGGGCGGCGGTACACGGGAACCTGATCCCCATGTCGGACCTGCACAAGGGTTTCCCGAGCTCAGCGTCCGGTCGCCGCCTCGCCTACGCACAGAGCGGCCTCTTCCTGCACTTCCTCCAGGGAGAGGTCGGCGGACCGGAGGGGCTCCGCAAGGTGATCTCCCGCATGGTCGAGGGCGACTCGGTCTACAAGGCCGTGAAGCTGGTCTCGGGCAAGGATCTCGACGACATCGAGGCCGACTGGAGGGACACCCTCGCCGGCATCCGTCCGTGGATCATCTCTCTTAGAGATTCCTGGTGGCTCTGGACCGGCATGGCGTTCCTGTTCCTCTTCGCCGTCTTCGTCAAGCGCCGCAGAACCAGAGCCAGGCGCAAGCAGATGGCGGAGGAGGAATCAGAGTGGGAATATCGTCGGCCCGGCGGACCGACGGTGCATTAGATAGAGACCACCCCCTGCTCATTCGCCGCTTGCCGAGAGATCATCGTTCAATTATCTTCCTCTGGAACCACCGGAGGCATGAAATGACTGCGACCATCATCGACGGCAAGGCCATCGCCAAGGACATCCGCAGGGAGCTGAAGGTCGAGGTGAGCACGTTCAACGAGGTCCATGGCGTGCAACCGCTGCTGGCCGCAGTGCTGGTGGGAGATGATCCGGCGTCGCACGTCTATGTTCGCAACAAGCGGCGCGCTTGCAAGCGCACCGGGATGGGCTCTCGGTTCATCGAGCTGCCTGCCGAGACCTCCGAGGCCGAGCTGTCACGGATCATCGATGACCTCAACGGGGACCCTCTGGTTCACGGGATCCTGGTTCAGTCTCCCCTGCCGAAGCACATGGACGAGTTCGGCCTTGTCCGCAGAATAGACCCGCTCAAGGACGTGGATTGCTTCCATCCGGAGAACGTCGGGCTCCTGGCTGCGAAGCGGGCCCGTTTTCAGGCCTGTACGCCGGCCGGGGTCATCGAGCTCCTGGACCGCAGCGGCGTTGATTTGACCGGGGCGAACGCAGTGGTCCTGGGCCGTAGCATGATCGTCGGCCGACCGCTGTCCCTGCTCCTGACGGACAGGCACGCCACGGTAACGGTCTGCCACACCCGCACACGAGAGGTGGCGTCGGTTTGCGCCAGCGCGGATGTCCTCGTGGCCGCGGCCGGGGCAGCAAGGCTCGTCGGTGTTGACTGGGTCAAGCCCGGCGCCGTGGTCATCGACGTCGGGACCAATCGCACAGACGAAGGCCTCTGCGGGGACGTTGACTACGGTCCGGTCTCGGAGATTGCGGGGATGATCACACCGGTTCCCGGTGGGGTAGGACCCATGACCATCGCCATGTTGATGAAGAACGTACTGAAAGCGGCGGCCCTGCAGGTGGGCGGCGCTACTCTATGAACGCAGACAGGGACTGGCAGCGCATGGAACCGCGCAGCCGGGTAAGGGCCTTGATCTCTATCTGACGAATTCGCTCACGGGTCAGGTTGAAGTCCTGGCCAACCTCCTCCAACGTGAAGGTGCGCTGCTCGCCGATGCCGAATCGCATACGGAGGATCTTCTCCTCACGAGGCGGCAGAGAACTCAGGGCCCGCTTCAGGGATATGCTGAGGTCTCTCTTCTCGCTCAACTCACATGGATCAGGAGAGTTTTCGTCCGCGATGAAGTCCTTGACCTCGGCGTTGTTGTCTCCGACCTCCATGTCCAGGGAGACCGGGTCCCGCAGCAGGGAGAGGGTCCGGGCGACCTGCTCCTTGGAGGTGGCGCACATCTCGGCGATCTCTTCCTCGGTGGCTTCGCGGCCCAGTTCCCGTTTGAGCTGGGCGCGAGCCCTATGGATGCGGCCGAGCCCCTCGATGAGGTGCACGGGCACCCGAATGGTGCGTCCCTGATCTGCGATGGTGCGGGTGATGCACTGGCGGATCCACCAAGTGGCGTAGGTGGAGAACTTGAGCCCGCGTCGGTAGTCGAACTTCTCCACAGCCTTCATGAGCCCGATGTTGCCCTCCTGGACCAGGTCCAGGATCGAGAGACCGTGGTTCATGTAGCGCTTGGCAATGTTCACCACGAGGCGGAGGTTGGCCTCCACCATCTGGGTCCGGGCCTTGGCCCTGCGGTCGAGCCCCTTGTCTATGCGCACGAGCAAGTCCCTGGCCTCCCCGATGCCCACACCGAGGGTGCGGGTGCGCCGCCGGAGCTCCTTCTGCTGGTCGAGGCCGACGTCCGTAGCGGCGGAGCCCTCGGGGGAGTCGGCCAGCTCACGCAGGCGCTCTTTGATCTCCAACGTGAGGAGGTGGATGATCCGCTTGCCCACCGGGCTGGCGTGTATCTCCAGGAAGATGTCCATCAGGAAGTCGGGTTTGAGAGCTGGGAGGCTACGTCGGGAGCGCCTCTTCTGCTTGCCCCGAGGAGGACCAAGCAGGGCCTTTCGCCGCCCGCTCAGGACTTCACTGAATTCACAGACATCCGCGAGGCAATCCCTGCGCTCGAAGGTCACGAAGTCTGTGGTGAGCTCGATGATCTCCTCCAGTCGCCGCGCTCCCTCCACAAACTCAGCGACCATGTCGTAGAGGCGGAAGCGAGCGTATGGGACCGTCAGGACCGCATCCAGGACCCGAACATGTCCCGCCTCGATGGCGCCCGCGATCTCCGCCTCCTGGCTCCGATCGAGGAGAGGGACTGTACCGATGCGTTTCAAATACACGAGGACGTTGTTGATGTCGGCCTTGGCGGTGCCTCCACTGATCCTGGCGCGGCTTCTTTTCGGCGGGGTCGGATTGTCCTGTGGAGTCTTGGGTGCGGTATCCACGGGATCTGCGGGTGTGCAGGGAACGGTCGGCGAGGAATCGATTGCGGAGCGACAGCCACTGATGTCAGACATGTAAAGCCTCCATAACAAAACCTGCCATTGTTTTTGCAAGATTCGTACCAGAAGAGGCTAGCCCGCATGAACCGGGCATGAGGACGCACGAGTGGCCCGGAACCCTGATCGAAGGATCCAAGAGTGTGCAAAATGTCTACACAGAAGAGGTGCTCTTCGAATAACAGGATACGGAGACGGATATTCCCGATCAAGTAGGGAAGAGTGAATCGCTTGTTTTTGGGTCTAGAACCCGATCGGCTGCTCGTAGCAGATGCGAGCGCAAACTCGACCCTGGGACGCACCGCCCTGGTCGACAAGATCGATACACTGCCATCCCTGGGGGCATTCGTTCTCGGGATCATCGTAGCAGTTTGGGAAGCAGAACTTGCCCTGACTGGTCCCCTCCTCGTCCTGGAGCTCCAGACATTTGGAGGGCTCCGGACCACATTCCTCATCGGCCTCACAGACTTCGCAGAATGGCTCCGGGGGATCCTCACAGATTCCCTCGTCGAGGTCACAGACCTCGCCGAAGTTGCACCAGTAGTTTCCCGGGCAGGGTCGATCCACGCAGACCCCTTCTTCGCACTCCTTCGATGCCTTCTTGCAGTCGAAGTCCTCCAGGCATCCGGGCTTGCACATGTGCTCCACGGGATCACAGAACGTCTCGGGGGCCTCGCAGTCGTACATGTCGATGCATCCGCCGGGGAGCATGCAATGTCCCTCGTCGTTGCATTCCTGATCCGTGGGACAGGGGTTGTTGATCGGATGGCAGGCGTCCTGGCAGCGGAACGCGCTGCAGACCTTGCCCTGGGGACATTCTGTATCCGCCTGACACCCCGGCACGCACATCTTGTTCTGGTTGCAGATTTTACCGAACTCGCAGTCGACGTCATCCTGGCACTCACCCGGCAGGCCACATTGCAGGCCGACGGGGATACACTGGCTCAAAGGGATTCCGGCTGCGCTGAGATCCTCGCAGGTGTAGCCCTGGGGACAGCCTGCGGTGCTGAGGCAGGCCTTGCCGCAGTAGCTGCCGCCCGACACGAAGTCCAGGCAATGTGAGTCGGGGAGCTCGCATTGATTCCCGACGGGACGACAAATCCCGCTCAAGGGGTCACAGAGGTTCTCGGAGTTGCAGGGATCGCAGAGGACCTTCTTGTCGAAGCACCGGCCGAGGCACGGGTCGCAGTAGCCTTGGCCGCCGCAGTTCTTGTCCTCCTCACACTCCGCGCCGCTGCCTGCGAGGCTGCACTTCCCCTGGCAGTCGCAGACCTCCTTGGGAGCGCAGTCATCGTCGGTGAGGCACTCCGGCTCCCACACCGAAGGAGTGTCCTCTCCTGGGGCGGCCTTGTCCGTCTGCGAGCGGGTCGTATCGCCAGGGTCGATCTGGTCCTCGCCGCCGTCGCCGTTCGAGGAGCCGCCGCCGCAAGAGCACAGGCCTGAGCCCATGACAACGATCAGGACGAGACGCGCAGCGTACCGCATCGAAGGACCTCCTATTCTGTCCGGAAGGAAATTCTACTGAAACAGGTTGGTCCGGTAAAGCACTCCGCCGTTGGTGAGCGCGAGGAGATCCCCGTCGACACAGGCAGCGGCCGCGCTCAGCCCGTACCCGGTCGAAAGCTGTCCGAGCGCGAGTCCGTCCTCGGGATCAATCATCATCATGGAGTGATCGATGGGAACCAGCAGCAGGCCTCCGCAGCGGCGGGCGGCGGCCGTCGGGGTCTCCCCGAGATCCATCTCCCACTGAGCGTCGAGGGTGACTGCATCAAGGGCGAGGAGCTTACCCGGAGCGGTTGTGAGCCAGATCATGTCATGGTCGAGGATTGCATGGAGAGGGCCCGGGATCAGGTGGGTCTCCAGGACCTCACCATCCACTGCGGACAGCGTTGCGATTCCTCGGGAGTGGCACCCGGTCAGGATCGAACCGTCGGGCAACTCCAAAGGGGTCATGTCGGCATCATTCATCCGACGGCGGTCCTTACAGAGCCGACGGCTCCAACGGACCTTGCCGTCATCGGGATCGATGGACTCGACGGTGCCGTCCGCATAGCCGGCGATGATCCCCCCACCGATGAGCACCGGGTCCGGCGCTCCCTGGAGGGTGGGCCCGCCGAGGGGTAACGGCCGCTGGCGCTGCCAACGCTCCGCGCCGTCATGAGAAGAGAGCGCAGTCAACCGGTCGGCCGCGTCCCGAACCACGATCAAGGCCGGATCCTCGAGCAGCAGGGGCGTCGTCGAGATCCCGTTCGCCAGCTGAACGGGCGGCACCCAGAGGTCTTCGCCGGAAGGCAAGTGGATGCGATGAACAGAGCCGTTGACCGTACCAATATACAGGCTGTCTCCGGCGATGACACCGGCGGCCTCTACCGGCCCGGGCATCTCCTTGCGCCAAAGCGTCGAGCCGTCGTCGGTCCTGACCGCCTCCAGGATCGACCCGGTTGCCCGGGAGGACGTGCCCACTATCGCTACCTGGCGGCCTGGTACGGGCAGCACCGCCGCCAGGTTCCTGACGTACTCAGCGAACCAGTTGGGCTTCTGGATCATGCGGCCCCACACGACCAAAGGGCTCTCGGGATGCGTGATCAGACCGTCCGTTGCCGGTCGTCCGCACCCGGCGGTGAAGAGCGCGAGGAGGAGGACGGCCCCGGCGGCGCGCATGGTGATCAGGACTCCGGCGTGAGGAGCAGGCGGACCTGCACGTCGTGTCGCGCCATGGACAGCAGGCTCGGGAGGACACCCTCATCCGCATCCGTCGGGAGGAGTTCGAGGGCCTTGTTGTAGAGTTCACGAGCCGCTGCAGCGTCCTTCTCGCCCTGGGAGGAGCCGAGCGCGGGGTTGGCCATGTCTCCAAGGTGCACCAGCGCGCGTGCCTTGAAGTAGGGCACCTTGGTGGAGGCCTGCATCTCCTCGAACCGTGCGGTGGCGCCAGCAGCGTCTCCGCTGCGGAGCTTGAGCGCGCCGAGGTTCTCCAGGACGAGGGGCTTCAGGGTGGAGTCGCCCTCGTCATTCAGAAAGGTCTCCAGCTCGCCAGCGGCCTCTTCGTTCTTTCCGAGGCGCGTGTAGGCGGAGACCAACAGCAGCCTGGCAGCGTCCTCGATGGCGCCCCCGCCGTGTTCGTCGATGAAGACCTGGGTCGCAGCAGCGAGGGCCTCGTACTTGTCCTGCTCCGAGGGGTAGGTGTCCTCAGCAGGTGCTTCGGGATCGTCGCCCTCGATCTCTGCAGGCTCCACCACCTCGGCGAGGTGGACCTTAAAGACCTCGAAGAAGGCCTCGGTGTCGGCCTGACGCTGCGCCGATTTCCAGGACGTGAACCCGGAGACTCCCAGAACCAGGACGATGGCGCCGGCGATGGCGCCCATGATCCAGTACTTGTATTTGTCGATGACGGAGTAAGTATCCTGCAGGGCGGACATCACCTCGTCCGGCTGCTGGAGTTCCTTCTTACGGCCACCGACCTTGCGAATCTTCTTGCGAGCCATTTGGCGTACCTCATCACTCAGAAACGGCTGAAAGCTTATATCCTCAGACCCGCGCGAGTGTCAAGGCGGAAGGCGACTCGGGAACCCCACAACGAGTCAAGTCGACCGAGCACCATCCCGCCTCCCCATCCCCGGCGGCATCAACTTCGTACATGCGCCTGCGGTGCCACCTCCCCCATAAATAATCAGCACCGAAACGGACATATCACAGACGTGAGCGTGCGAACGTCCCGCGCCGGATGCGGACGTCTGGCACCGGATTGGACTGGGACGTTCGCACGCTCACGTCTGGGATATGTCCACCTCGTTGCCGTGGCCTTG